>CAMYWZ010000010.1 GCA_947302945.1 uncultured Bacillota bacterium | reverse complement strand
ATGGAGGCAGTCAAAAAAGGCGAGGTAGAGTACGACTTCGTTGAGATCATGGCATGTCCAGGCGGATGCTCCGGCGGCGGCGGACAGCCCATCCACGAAGGCGAAGAGCTTGCCGACACCCGCGGTCAGATACTCTGGAATCTGGACAAAAACAGCGAGATCCGCTACTCCCACGAGAACCCGGACGTCATCGCGCTGTACAAGGAGTACTTGGAAAAGCCTCTCGGCCACAGGTCGCACAAGCTTCTGCACACCGATCTAACCGAATGGTCTGTTCCGATGAACCCGGATCTTAAGTAAAAACACTCCGAACCGATTGCAATAACCAGAGAAAGAGCCCTGTTTCAGTCTTTTGGACGAAGCAGGGCGCTTTCTATGTGCGGAAATAATACGGATGTGACAGCTGTTCGATCTCCGATCAGGGCCTGGCGTGCTCTGTCAGGACCACTTCCTCATTGATGAAGCTCCAGTTGTTCCTGTTCCAGATGTCGTTTTTCACGGCAGCCCAGGTCCCGGCATGGAAAACGTTTCCGTTGTTGCTGTCCACTCCCCAGTCTTTGGACAGAAGGATGTACTGGTCGTGGGCAGTCTTCTCGCTGCTGTCTATCGTCTTTCCGGTGAATGGATTCACCGGGTCTTTTATCACGTCTTTGAACGCAAGAGTCGGCACGTCCGCATTGGTCATTAACTCGTTCGAGGTCATGAAGCCCTCGCGCCCGAATTCCTTGACCATCAGCAGGGGATAGTAATTCGCACCGTCTACGCTCTTTCCGCCGGCAGAGAACTGCAGCTGGGGAGTCTGGTACAGGTAGTATCCGTGGTCGGAAACGATAATGATCCTCGTGTTGTCATAGACGCCGCTTTCCCTGAGGAAGTCCAGCCATTCCCCGACCTTGAGAAGCACTGCCATGTTGCTCTGGTAGTGCATCATCTGCTCGGCATAGTTTATCCTTATGGTCTTCCCGCCGACGGTAAATCGCCCGGCGTGTTCTTTGTCGTATTCGGTGTTGTCCACGGAGAGCGCCGGTACGTACTCCGGTTCCTGAAGGAGCATGGCCTCGTGGGGCGTGTCGTTGTAGAGGAAGAGGAAATTGTCGTCCGACCCTTCCGTTATGACCGTCATGTTGCTGAGGTTTTCAAGGACTTCGTAGGAATCCATGAATGCCTCGCTGATGCCTGTTGACACCGACATGTTTTCGACAGTCTGGTAGATGCCTGTGCCCGCGGAACCCGCCGCAAGGTAGTGGCCGCCGTCGTAGAACAGGGGCTGGATCTCCACAGGCAGTGTCTTCATCAGCGCAAAGCAGTAGAAGTTCCTGAGGTTGCGGTCTATGACCTCTTCCTTGTCCTGAACGTCCCCGAAATAGCCTTCGGTGATGTAGGTGTCGATCCCGGGCCACTCGTCGTAGATCGACATGTCAGGGATCCACTCGTAGTTTGCGTAGGGCGCGTCGCAGACCGTAACGTTGAATCCGTTCTCAAGGAAGAGCACAGGCATGACCTTGAGCGATTCGTTGTGCTTTTCCTTCAGCGACTCCGAGCCGCGCTTGTTCAGCTCCACCGGGGTGTACTCGTAGCCGCCCATAAGCGCGGGCGCTGCCATGTTGGTGTGCCCTCCGAAGGAGATGGTGTTGCTGTAGAAAGTGAAGCCGTCGTAGATCTTCGTAAGCTCCGGTCTTTCATTCAGAATGTACGGCATGTATTCTGCCATTGCCCTGTCCATGAAGAGCACCACTACGTTCCGGCCGTTTTTGCTGAGCTCGAAATGCGGGCCTTTTCTGTTTTCCGAAGATGCCGCGCCTGAAAGCGAGCCGCTTATGGTGCGGATGTTCAGAAAGGACATGAGAAGCATGGCGCAGGCTGCAGCGAGCAGGACGATGCGCGGAACGTTTCGAAGCTTCCTTGCGATGAAGACCATCAGGAAGCCCAAAGCTATGAGTATGAGAGGGTTCAGTATCCTCTCGGGGACAGTGAAATCCATGCTCCCTTCAAACTGCAGGGTCGACGACACTATGCCCAGACCGGTCCCGAAGCACATGTAATCCACCGCGGCTATCCCGCAGAAGACCCACATGGACCTTTCGAACCGCACTTTGCCCCGGGGGCTCGCGAGCCAGTAGAACACCCCGAACCACAGCAGGAAGGTGCCTGCCGCAAGGCACAGAGCCCTGACCGCGTACCACACCGGGCTGAACGAAGTCCCGGTCAGCATGTATTCCTGGGGTGATGCCGCAAGATACGCGGTCGGTATCAGGAGCCCCGTCAGTATCGTCAGGAAGACAGCCGCAGCAATGAAGAGCCTCCTGTCCGGTTCGGCCGGAGCCTGCGTTTTCAGCTCTTTTTCGGGCTTTTTGTCCTTTTGTATGATCTTGAAGAATATGTTCTTGCACAGCGAGAACACGTTGTTAAGGGTCCAGTAGAACACGAGCCCGGAAGGGGACGAATACAGGAACACCAGGAAAAAGACCGCCAGCGCGTAGAGCTGCACCTTGGTCTTGAGGGGGAAGCCCTTGAGGTATATCGCGGCTGATATGAAGTTGATAAGTGTCATCAGCACAGGCAGCAGGTTTACGTTAAGGCCGCCTATGGCAAGCATGCCGTCCGGCAGCGCCAGGTCGGAGATGAGCCCGAACTTTACGCCCTGCAGCACGTCCAGATGCGCCAGGAACTGGTAGGCCGCCATGAAGAAAGGTATCTCAAGAAGCAGCGAAACAGAGCCTTTCAGCGCGTTCAGAGGCGAATAGCCGTTCTGGCGGTAATAGGTCTGCAGCATCATGAAGCGTTCGCTGCCCGAAAAAGTCTTTTTGATGTGGGAGATGCCTCCGGCGAGCCTGGCTTCGGTATCCCTTGCGGCTTCCTGCATGGCGTCGGCCCTCCTGTAGAGCGGCAGCACGAGGAAGTTCATGGCCAGGCTGAGGAAGATTATCGATACTCCCGGGTTTGCGGTGATCTCGTAGGCTGTCTGGAATATTATCTCGAAGACCAGCTTGAGCGGGCCTATTATAACGGAACCGAGGATCCCGAAAAACGTCATGCTTTTCCGTCCTCCTTTCCGCATACCTGAGCGTACTTTTCCTCCAGGACGTCTGCGGCGCATGCCGCGCCTTCCCCGAAGTGAGCCCATGTCTCAGCCTTTACCTGCCTGCGGCCCTCCGCGAAGCGCGGGTCGGTAAGGCAGCTGTCGATGATGCTTTTGACGTCTTGCATGTTGTCCTCGCCGAGCCTCATTCCAAGGCGGGGCAGGGCGGAAAACGTCCAGAGCGGCATGTCTTTGAGCCACCACGCGTCGTAGGGTGAAAGATCCAGTTCAGGTTCGGTATAGATGACAGGCTTGTCGTACACCAGCGTGAAGTCGAAGATGATCCCGGAAAAGTCCGAGATGAGTATGTCGCTGCGGCGCAGCACTTCAAAATTGTCCACGTCGAAGTTCCATTCGAGCCGGTCGGAGGCGGGATGATCCGCAATGATCCTGTCCATCATGTCCTTTTCCACAGTCATGTTCTGCGGGTGAGGGCGGACTATGACGTGGTACCCTGTAGAAAGCAGCGCGTCCAGCACCTTCCCGCCGTACTTGCCGAAGATGGCTCCTTTTCCCCATGACGGAGCCAGCAGCACAGTGAGGGGATGATCCGGCGCGGGCCCTGCGTTTTCAAGGCGTCTGACCATTTCGTCCATGTAGGGGATGCCCACCATCCTCAGGTCCTTTGCCGGCAGGGAGCGAAGCTTTTCCAGGGCCCTGATCCCCTCGGCCTGGTACTCTCCGGAGAGGAGGACCGTATCGTAATAGTCAAGGCCGAACATGCGGTAGAGCACCACTTCGCTCGCCGCGTGGGGGATGTGCACGTAGCAGCCTACTCCGGGGGAGCGCTTCCACTGGTAGACGTCAAGACCGGGGGTCGTGGAAAGAAGGACCGACGCGCTGATGCTGTTGAGTTTTCGGTAGGCTTTGTTCCCCGGACCGAGATACTCCGGCTTTACGTACGGCAGGCCGCAGGAAAACACCGGGTCGTCTTTCGACGCGGTGTAATAAGCCACTTCACGGCCGCGTTTTCCAAGCTCGCGGCATACCGGCTCGAAGACGTTCCAGTACCTTTTGTTGTCGGAAAAGACAGCAATAGAAGCGCCGCCTTCGCGCGGACGTTTCCTTCTCCCGCCGCCTGCGCTGAGCTTGTTTGCAAGCACCCTCACGGAATACACCGCGGCGCCTATGACGCTCAGCAGGACGGTAAAGAGCATGCTGCCGGTACCCGGATCTATGTAAAGGAGTTTCGGCAGCATCTATCTCTCCCCGGCCTGTTTCAGAAGCTCGTCTATGCTCGGGTAGAGCTCTCCGATCACAGCGCCGCCTTCTTCTATCATGACAACGACTTTGGTCCCGTCTTCCGTAAATCCCATTTTGCTGAAGTGCTCGTTTTCTCCTGCGGTGAATTCGTACAGGAGGTTGCCGGTCTCTGTGGAGTAGACGTAGGCTTTGTCTCTCGAAAAGCCGCAGAAAACTATTATCTTAGTGCCGTCTTTTGAGAACTCGGAACCGTAGCAGTACTCCTTGCCCTGCAGAACGTGGGTGATACGGCCCGTTTTAAGGTCGAACAGAACGCAGCGCGGGTCGTAGCCTCCGGAGCTTGCCATAAGGTCGCCGCTGAATACGACGTCGGAAACTGAATACCAGCAGTGCTCCGCTATCGTGTAGATGCGCACGCCCTGTTCCTTGCCGTCTATGTCGAAGACTTCGACGTAGCCGTCTTCGTGGGTCTGCACTGCGTATTTCAGATCCGGGCTGGTATAAGCCCTTGCCTGCCGGTTGACGTTGCCGGGGAAGGTCTTGTAGAAATCTCCGACGTTGTGGTCCAAAGGCAGATAGAGCGTCCTGCCCGGCGCGGTGTAGCGGGCGGCTTCGTATATTTCGCCTGTAAACGCATCGACTCTGCTGACAGTAGACAGTTCCGGCGTGGCCAGAAGGGCAGGGTCCTCCGCGTAGGCATTGACCATGACTTTGCGGGAGTCGTGCGAGAAAATGGTGCCGGACTGCTTGCTCAGGACCTCGCCTGTCATTATGTCGAATATCCCGTTGATGCCTCCCGACGCGGCAACGTACTTGCCGTTTCCGGAGATCTGAGCCTCGGTGACGGTGTTCTTTTCGTTTTCCATCTCCCAGAGCGTCTTCCCGGTCCGGGTGTCTACGGCGCCGAGGTAGGTGGAGCTCATCACGAGAAGTATACTGCCGTCATAGTTTATCATGACGCTGAGACTAGCGCCCGCAGGGCCGCTGTAGGTCCCTGTGAGGACGCTTTTTCCTCCCGCGGTCTCCCAGACGCAGTACATGTTGCCGGAGACTGCAGCAAGGTACTTTCCGTCTCCGGACCAGACCAGGCCGCGGTATCCTCTGCTGTCTCTCTCAAGAGGAATGACGGTCTTTCCGTCCAGGGAGCATATTTTCATGCCGGCTCCCGTGTACGCAGCGCCTATGGCCATGTTTTTTTTATCGGGAGAAAGAGCCAGGATCTCGCTGCTGCGGTTGTAGGTGTTCGTGTCGCTCGCCGCGAGTATCTCCGTATACTTGTCGGCCTTGTAATCCCAGAGGGTCATGACCTTTTCCCTGGGTATTATGATATGGCCGTCCGTCGTGAAGACCTTGCCGGCGATGCTCCACGTGTACGTCCCGGGGTCGTCGTACTGGCGGTAGAAGCTGCCGGTCCCGGTCTCGAACATGGTGACGTATCCGTTCCAGGAGTCCACCATGTAGAAGTATTTGTCGTCTTCTGTGAAGCCGACGCTGTCAAGCTGGCCCAGGTCGCTCCTTGAGACTGTGTAAAGGATCTTGCCGGTGCCCGCGTCTATGAGCGCGGCCGAGTTTATATTCGTGATGCCCAGAAGGTACCTGTCGTTATGCGAAAACACCAGCGACGTGAAGTGCCGGTTGTCGTTGTCTATCGTAAGCACGGTCTCGAAGTCCGTGTTGTAAAGGGCGTACTCGAGAGCGGCTTTAAAGCTGCTGTCGTTTTGGGTCCCGACAGTTTCGCGTATCTCTCCGGCCTCGAGCAGCTGACGCGCCGCGGCCAGTTTGTTGCCCCTCGACGACGAGATGTCCGCCTGCTCAAGAAGGAGCTTCATCTGGTTGTCCATGGCTATGTTGCGCTGTGCGGTCACCTGGCGGTTTTTGATGACTGTGTAGACGACGATGCCCGAAAGCAGGGCGATAACGGCTGCTGCGGCGCCGGCTGCTATGCGTGTCCTGCGCCTTCTTGCGCGCTGCCTCAGGTGGTCGTAGTTTACACCGAGCATCGGGGCAAGCACGCGCAGCTTTTCATTTTTGAGCTTTTTGAGCGATCCTGCGGTGCTGTCCGCCCTTATATCCGCGGCAAGGGGCTCTATCTCAACGACCCTCCCGTTCACTTCCTCATAGCGAAGCTGAGGGGGAAATGCCTCGTCCGGCTCGCCTTCGACAAGTATGGGGAGGATGTGGTCGCGCTTGCCGGTCTCGATGAAGTGGTCCAGCTCCGCGTTGCACCATTTCGATTCCAGATACCTCGGGGAGCACATGACGATGAGCCACTCCGAATGGTCCAGAGCCGTGCGTATGTCTGCGCCAAGGTCCTTGGACAGCGGAAGCTCCTCCTGATCCCTGAAAACGCGTCCCATCCTGCTTATCCCCAGGGACTTCTTAAGATCCGCCGGGACAGGGTAGTTTTCTATGAGAGTATGGAGCTTTTTAGCCGCGTCCTGATCCGGACTTACGTGCCGGTATGAAATGAAAGCTTTATACTGGTAAGATTCCATGCTGGTCCTCTGTTAAGACTTCTGATCCTCTATGGCTTCAAGCAGAAAGCTGACCGGCCTGAATCCGTCGTTGCAGGAGATCATGGCCGACTTCGGGTCCTTCATCCAGCCATCGTAAAAGTTTCCTGCGCCGTGGGCGAGCGCCATCACGAAAGGGGAGACAGTTTCCCACGCGCTGTCGCAGAAGCCTTCTGGCTTCGTCATGCTTTCCGAAACGAACACCTGCCCGAGGGTCATGCCGCACGCATGCTCGATAGGATTCTCATACTTTTCCATGAGGTCTTTGTAGCATGCGGTCCTCATAACTGTTATCCTGACGTTTTTCATAGCCTTATGATTCGCTCTCCATTAAGGGTTTGAGAATATATTATTGCAATTTTATATTATACTATGAAACCCGCAGGCTTTTCAAATCAATATCTGTCGATTCAAACCTGAAAGCAAAAAGGACGGTGATCCCGTCCTTTTGCATTGGAGCTACTGGTCGGATTCGAACCGACGACCTGCTGATTACGAATCAGCTGCTCTACCGACTGAGCCACAGTAGCGCGGCATATGGTTTTTGTGGCTTTTTTTCAGGCACCATAGTATAATAACACAACAGAAGCTCATTCGCAAGGGAAAAAAGTAAGCCATGGCAGCTGTCATTCTGAACGTCATAAACGCAGTCCTTATCATCGGGGCTGTCATTGCCGCCTGCAGGAAGGCGGAGTCGGAGCAGAAGAAAAAGAGGGTAGTGCTCCGGTATTTTACGGTGCTCTCGAACCTGCTGTGCGCGCTGGCGTCGCTTACTGCCGCGGCATGCCGCACGGCGGAAGGGATAGCTTTCGGCGCCTCGCTCTTCAAGTTCGTCGCCACCTGCGCGGTAACTGTCACGCTGCTGACGGTATTCCTGTTCCTGGGGCGCGCGTACGGCGGCGTCGGGGAGCTTCTTAAGGGGCAGGATCTGTTTCTTCACCTGATCTGCCCGCTTCTTGCCATCATTTCTTACTGCTTCTTCGACAGGGTGCGCATGGGCGCGGCGTACGCTCTTCTCGGAGCGCTGCCTGTGCTCCTGTACGGCATCCTCTACATGTACAAGGTGCTCTTTGCCCCTGAAAGCAGCAGGTGGGAGGATTTCTACACCTTCAACAGGGGCGGGAAGTGGCCTGTTGCCTTCGCGGCCATGCTCATCGCAGCGATCATCATCAGCTTCATCCTCTGGCTTTTGTAAATCGACCAATTTTTTATTTTGTCGATTTGTCAGATATGACATTGACGCGGCATCGGGGATGCGGATATAATAATTTCAATCGCAAAAAAGG
Source organism: uncultured Bacillota bacterium (assembly GCA_947302945.1). Lineage (GTDB taxonomy): Bacteria > Bacillota > Clostridia > Peptostreptococcales > Anaerovoracaceae > RUG13409. The sequence continues at coordinate 3,688 of CAMYWZ010000010.1, read as the reverse complement.
TTATTGCAGTCATCTATTTTAAGAAAGGATCACAACATGAGATTAGAAAACAAGGTAGCTATCGTTACCGGCGCAACCTCCGGTATGGGCAGAGCAACAGCAGTCCTCTTCGCACGTGAAGGCGCAAAGGTCGTAGTCGTAGGCAGAAACGAAAAGCGCGCTAAGGAAGTAGTAGATCAGATCAAGGCTGAAGGCAAGGAAGCCATCTATGTCCTCGGCGACGCTGCTGACCTGGCTTTCTGCGATGAGATCGTAAACAAGACCGTAGAAGCTTACGGCACTGTAGACATCCTCATCAACAACGCCGGAATGCTCAGCATGTCTTCTCTGCAGAACGTTACCATCGAAGAGTGGGACAAGGTCTTCAGAGTAAACGTAGACTCCGCTCTCAAGCTTTGCCAGCTCGTAGCTCCCATCATGAAGGCCAAGGGCAAGGGCGTCATCGTCAACGTCGCTTCCGTTGCTTCCTTCGCAGCTCACCACGGCTTCGCTCCTTACATCTCCTCCAAGCACGCTATGGCAGGACTCTCCAAGTCCATGGCCTGGGAGCTTGGTCCTGAGATCAGGGTCAACGCCATCGCTCCGGGACTCATCCACACCGCAATGGTCGACAGCATCGGCGGCCCGGCAGTCCTGCAGGGCATGATCGACAATTGCCCGGTCAAGAGATGCGGACAGCCTGACGAATTGCCCGGGGTCCTGCGAGGATCCCGGGTTTTTTATTAAAAAACATGGTATAATATACATATGGTCTTGAACAGACCTTTGTTAGTGTTATAATAAATTTGATTAAGGCTTTTAATAAATTCCGCAGGGCAGGGTATACGCATGATCAAAGAGAACATCTACGACAGGCTGAAGGAAATGGAGAAGTGGGCCACGAAGGGGAAGAACAACTTCACCATGGACCGCGGCAGCTTCAAATATACCAGATCCATGAAGCAGAGGGCGGAGCTCAAGCGCATAGCCTTCAGGGAAGCCGAAAACAGCTTCGAGATCGAATTCATGGAGCCCAAAAACTCGCTGAGGCTCATGGTCTCTGTAAGCCGGGACGAAGGCGGCCTCATCACTGTGCGCTTTACCGAGATGCAGAATCTTGAGGGCTGGAACCGCTTCTGGATAGGCTTCATGAACCCGCTCGGAGAGCACGTGTACGGCTGCGGAGAGACCTACTCCAAATTCGATCTTAAGGGCGAGCGCATAGTGCGCATCTTTGTCGCGGAACATCAGAACGCGAAGCGCATAGGAAAGAAGATCGTGCTTCAGAAGCTCTTCGGCAAATTCCCGGGCAAGACCATGCCTTTCGACAGGTACGAATCCTACTACGCTCAGCCCACATTCGTTTCAAGCAAGAAGTACTTCATGCACGCGGATTCGAAGCAGTTTTCGGAGTTCGATTTCATGGCCCCGGGGCAGATAAAGCTGTATCTGCAGGAACTCCCCGCGCTGTACTTCTACCAGGGCGAAAGCTACGAGGACATCTCATATAAGCTGTCGGAGCTTTTAGGCCGCCAGAGGGAGCTTCCGGACTGGGTATATGACGGCGCCATCCTCGGCATCCAGCAGGGGCCTGAAGTAATAGACGAAAAGATAAACAAAGCTCTTGCGGCAGGCGCCAAAGTCTGCGGCGTATGGTCCCAGGACTGGTGCGGCTGCAGGCGCACGGACTTTGGCTACCAGGTCATGTGGAACTGGGAGCAGGACAGGGAGCTCTACCCGGATCTTAAGGAAAAGATCGCGCAGTGGAAGTCCCGTTCCTGGCCATAGAAAAGGACCTCTACAAGGAGGCTTCGGAGAAGGGCTACTGCGTAAAGGACAAGGCCGGCAAAGACTACCTCGTCAAGATCACCACCTTCCCGGCGGCCATGCTGGACTTCACGAACCCGGATGCCTGCGAATGGATCAAGGGCATCATAAAAAAGAACATGATAGACCTCGGCATGGGCGGCTGGATGGCCGATTTCGGCGAGTATCTGCCCATGGACTGCGTCCTTTCGAACGGAGAAAGCCCCGAGGACTGGCACAACAGCTGGCCCGCGGTCTGGGCAAGGCTCAACAGGGAAGCCATAGAAGAGTGCGGCGTGCAGGATGACGTGTTCTTCTTCACCAGGGCCGGCTACACCGGCACCGTGTCTCAGTCCGCCATGATGTGGACCGGGGACCAGCACGTGGACTGGTCAGTGGACGACGGCCTTCCTTCGGTAATACCGGCCACGCTCTCGCTTGCGATGAGCGGCTTCGGACTTACGCATTCCGACGTTGGCGGCTACACCACGATCATGAGCATGACAAGGAGCAAGGAGCTTCTGATGCGCTGGGAGGAGATGAACGCCTTCTCGCCTCTCTTCAGGAGCCACGAGGGCAATCAGCCTTCAAGGAACGTCCAGTTCGACGCGGACGAAGAGCTTCTTGCGCAGCTTTCAAGGACCAGCCGCATGCACGCGGCGCTTAAGCCTTATCTTAAGAAGCTGGTAAAGGAGAATGCGGAGAAGGCCGTACCGGTCATGAGGCCTCTTTTCTACCACTACGAAGAGGACGAAGCTTACACGGAAAAGACCGAGTACCTTCTGGGAAGGGACGTTCTGGTTGCACCCATCATCAAAGAGGGAGCGGCATCGCGCAGCGTATACCTTCCGGAGGACAACTGGGTGCACATATTCAGCGGAAGGCAGTATTTCGGAGGCGTGCAGGACGTGGACGCGCCCATGGGTATGCCTCCGGTATTCGTCAGGAAAAACAGCCCGGACTACGAGCTTTTGATGTCAACAGGAAAGATCAGATAATGAGGAGGAACGTCAGATGAAGTATTTTCTGGACAGCGCCAAGATGGATGAGATAAAGGAGGCCTACTATACCTTCGGCATAGACGGCGTCACCACCAATCCCAAGCACATCATGAATTCCGGCAAGCCCTTCCTTACCGCGATAAAGGACATCGCGGCATGGATAAAGGAAGAGGGCATAGAAGGGTACGAAAAGTTCCCGGTGTCAGTTGAGATAAACCCGCACATAGACGACACGGATGAGATGATCAAAGCGGCCAGGGAGATATCCGCGATCTGCAGCAACTTCGTCATCAAGATCCCGTCCACCGAAGCGGGCGTTGCTGCGGCAAGAAAGCTCGAGAAAGAGGGCATACGCACCAATCTCACGCTGGTGTTCTCGGCGGCTCAGGCCATACTCCCGGCAAAGAACGGCTCACTCTTCGTTTCGCCCTTCATCGGATGGAAGGAGACCAACGGCGAGGACTGCAGACAGTACATAAAAGACATAGTTGACATATACAGGAATTATGGATACTACGGCAAAACTCAGATAATCTGCGCCGCTATAAGGACTCCGAAGCAGATCGTGGACTGCGCGGTGGCCGGAGCGGACATAGTCACCGCAGGGCTTTCGGTCTACAAGGATTCCATAGCCCACCCCTTCACCAGGCAGGGCATGGAGACCTTCCAGAATGCCTGGGACAACACTGCAAAGGAATAGGTACTTAAGGTGAAGATAGGTTTTGTCGGCCTCGGCATCATGGGTGAGTCCATGTGCGAAAACATCATAAAAAAGCATGACGATAAGGTCTTCGTCTACGATCACAAGCAGGCGAAGATCGATAAGCTTGCGGCGCTCGGAGCAGTTCCATGCGAAAGCTGCCGTCAGGTAGCGGAGAACGCGGACGTGTTCATAAGCATGG
>CAMYWZ010000009.1 GCA_947302945.1 uncultured Bacillota bacterium | reverse complement strand
CCTCCGGAGAGAAAACCACTACGTATACGTTTTCAAGAAGGTCTGCGTTTCTTAAGAGTTTTACACCGTCTACTTTTATGATCTTTCCGTTTTCGTTGTATACGATCTCTATCGTGGTCTCTTCTTCGTCTTTATTCACGACGACTGCTGATACTTTTGAAAAATCGCAGCCGTATCTTATCATTTCTTTGTCGTTATTGGTCTTGAAGGACTTTCCGAGACCCATTATGAACAAAGACTCGAGAAGATTGGTCTTTCCCTGGGCGTTGTCACCTAAAATAAGGTTGAGCTTTGGGTCAAACTCAACCTTCTGTTCTCTGTAATTTCTGAAATTTTTTATTTCCAGACTTTTAAAATACATTTACGAAACCGTTATCCTTACAGGAAGCACAAGATAGGTGTAATCTTTTCCTTCGACCGGTTTAATGAGGCAGGAACTGACGCTTGTTCCCAGCTCGAAAGCGACTTCCTCGTCCTCGACCGATTTGAGAACATCGAGAAGATACTTCGAATTGAATCCTATAACAAGGTCTTCTCCGGAAACGTCTGCTCCTATGTGCTCATTTACGTTTCCTTCTTCGGATCTTGAGCTTATATCAACACTTCCGGCCTTTATCTGAAGCTTTATGAGGTTATTCTTTCCCTCTTTTGCGAGAAGCGATGCTCTTTCTATGCTGCTGAGCATATCTTCTCTTCCTATTATGACTTTTGTCTTATAGCTGGAAGGTATTATCTCCGAATACTTGATGAAATCTCCTTCAAGAAGCCTTGCGACTACTCTTGTATCTTCCGTAAGCACCTCGAGCTTCTTTTCTTCTATGACCAGAGAGACGGAATCGGAACCTTCGTCGTCTGCTATGATCTTGCTGAGCTCTGAAAGTATCCTTGCGGGAACTATTATCCTTCTGTCGTTTCCTGTCTGGACGTTCTTGTTGGCTATAGCCATCCTGAAGCCGTCAAGAGCAACCATTTCTATGCTGTCAGGTGCAAAATTGATGAGGCAGCCTGTAAGTATGCCTTTCTTTTCGTCTATGCTTGCAGCAAATACAGTCTTCTTGATGAGGTCGGAAAAGTCTTCTTTCTTAAGGTCTATGAAATTCTTGGAATCCACACCGCCTATTACAGGAAACTCGTCTGCAGGAAGTGTTACTATCGAAAAATCTGATCCAAGGCACTTTATATTGAGCTTTCCTTCAGCCTGCTCTACAGTTACGAGAGAATTCGGAAGCTTTCTTATGATCTCCGAGAAAAGTTTTGCGGAAACAACTGTGCTTCCTTCGCCGGAGGCCTGAACGTCTATGCTTGTTTCAATTCTGAGGTCCAGATCGGAAGCGGAAAGAGTGAGCCTTCCGTCTTTTACGCTCATGAGTATTCCTTTAAGGATAGGAATTGTAGTTCTTACTGAAACCGCTCTGGAAACAGTGTTTATCGCTTTTGCAAGAGCTATCTGAGTGCATGTGAATTTCATTTCCGGCGCCTTTCTTTATAATTACTTTTTGCTGTGGTTGCTGCTGTTGGTCGGTTGAAAAGTTGATAAGTCCTGAATGCCTTGATTTTTCAAGCGTTTTCGGGTTTAAAAACCTGTGGAAAAACTGTATATTCTTTTCAACAGGGTGTGTAAAATTTTAAGCTTCCAGGGTGTCCTTTATGTTTTCTATGATGTCTTTCAGTTCGGGCGAGGTCTTTACTTCATCCCTTATCTTTTCATAGCAGTAAAGTATGGTGGTGTGGTCCCTTCCTCCGAACAGTTCTCCGAGCTTCGGGAAGGAATAGTTCGGGCAGAGCTCTCTGATCATGTAGATGGCGATCTGCCGCGGATAAGCAATGCTTCTGGCTCTCTTCGAAGATTCCATCTCGGAGACTTTTATCTTGTAATAAGAGGCTACGGCCTTCTTGATGTCCGAAGGATTGATCTCGGAATCCCTTGTCTTGAATACGTCCGTAAGGACTTTCTTGGCAAGGCTTAAGTTTATCTTTTCTCCTGTGAGAGTGGAGTGGGCCAGGACGCGGTTGAAAGAACCTTCAAGCTCCCTGATGTTGCTTACGACGCTCTGGGCGATGACGTCCATGACTGCAACTAAATTCTGGTCGCTGATGTCGAGGCCTTCCATGATGGCTTTGTTTTTAAGTATGGCCATGCGGGTCTCGTACTCGGGAGGCTGTATGTCCACCGGAAGCCCCCAGTTGAAGCGGCTGATGAGCCTGTCGGGTATGCCGTTGAGCTCCTTGGGAGGACGGTCGGACGTGAACACGAGCTGCTTGTTGGCGTTGTAAAGAGCCTCAAAAGTGTTGAAAAGCTCCTCTTTTACAGCTTCGCTGCCGGCTATGAACTGGACGTCGTCGAAGAGAAGGTAGTCCACCTTGCGGTACTTATCCTTGAAGGCCTGCTGGGTCTTGTTCTTGATGGCTTCTATAAGTTCGGCGGTGAAGGTCTCCGCGGAGACGTAAATATACTTCTTGCGGGAACGCTTCTGGCTTACGTAGTGGCCTATGGCGTGCATGAGGTGGGTCTTGCCGAGACCGCTGCCGCCGTAGAGGAACAGGGGGTTGTACCGCCTGTCATAACCTTCGGCGACCGAGACCGAAGCAGCGTAGGCAAGCCTGTTGTTGGGGCCGTCCACGAAGCTTTCGAAGGTGTACTTGGGGTTGAGGCTGTCTTCGGCAAAATAGGTATCTTCCGGCTCCTGATCCGTTTCCTTTTCCGTGACTTCGACGGAATAGGGCCTTCCGAAGACGACGTTTATGCATTCGGTAAGGTCGGAGAGGTAGTTTTTGACGCTGTTCTGATAGAAGGCGTAGCTGGACTCCTTGGGAGCATACAAATAGAGTTTCTGCTCCTTTTCGCTGAGTTTGAAGGGAGTCAGCGGCGATAAAAACGCGTTTATAACAAGCTGGTCGACACGGTCTTTCATCAGGACGAGGACCTTGTCCCAGCAGTCTTTGAGTTCTTTGCGGGTCATCTATAATGATTCCTTTGACAGTAGATTTTGCGTTCTTTAATTATACCAAAAACCGCCTTAAATATGCCGAGCTCACGTTAAAAAAGTAAAAAACGCGAGCTCCTTTGGACGTATATTTTGTGTACGCTGATATTATAACAAAAAAAGTTTTCCACAGGAATATCCCAAAACCAAAAGCGAAAAAATTAAGGTTTGCACATGTTTTCCACAGCCTGTGGATAATGTATTCCACTTTTTGCACATGCAATACATCTTGTGGTTTTGAGAAAAATCGCCCAAATAAGAGGAGAAAAAATTTTTAAGGGGTTTTTTTGATTTTTGCCCGAAAAAATCGCTTAAATCGTTGATTTTTCGTTCCATAAATGCTATAATCTTACAGTTTAAGAATCAAAGAGAAAAGCGCCTTCAAATAAGGCGCGGAGGAAGAAATGGCATCAGAAGATATCACCAAAAAGAGCGGACAGTATAACGCCCAGCAGATACAGGTCCTGGAGGGTCTTGAACCTGTCAGGAAGCGCCCCGGAATGTACATCGGGACGACCAGCAGCAGGGGCCTTCACCACCTTGTCTACGAGATCGTGGACAACTCCATAGACGAAGCGCTGGCCGGCTACTGCAGGAACATCCACGTCGTCATAAAAGAGGACGATTCCATAGAAGTCATAGACGACGGCCGCGGAATGCCTGTCGACGAGCACCCCACGCAGCACAAATCCGCCATGGAGGTCATAATGACGGTCCTTCACGCAGGCGGCAAGTTCGGCGAGGGCGGATACAAAGTCTCCGGCGGTCTGCACGGCGTAGGCGCGTCGGTAGTCAACGCGCTGTCCGAAAAGATGTACGTAGAAAGCTTAAGGGACGGCAAGATCTACCGCCAGGAGTATTCGCGCGGCAAGGTCATGACACCGGTAACGGTGGTCGGGGAATGCGGCAACAGGACAGGCACCCACGTCTGGTTCAAGCCGGACCCGGAGATCTTCGACGACACAGTCTACAGCTTCGACACGATAGAATCCAGGCTCAGAGAGATGGCCTTCCTCAACAAAGGCATCAAGATCACGCTCACGGACGAGCGCGGCCCCAAGAAAAAGAAGGAAGTCTACCACTACGAAGGCGGCATCAAGGAATACGTGGAGTTCCAGAACAGGAACAAGACCCCCATACACCCCGGCATCATCTACTACGAGTGCGTAAAGAAGGACAAGGAAGTAGAGATCGCCATGCAGTGGACGGATGCCTACACCGAGAACATCTTCTCCTACGCGAACAACATCAACACCATAGAAGGCGGCGCCCACCTGGTGGGATTTAAGACGGCCATCACCAAGGTCTTAAACGACTACGCCAGAAAGGTCAAGATGCTCAAGGAAAAGGACCCGGATCTGGACGGCAACGACATCAGAGAAGGCCTTACCGCTGTGGTCTCCGTCAAGCTCACAGACCCGCAGTTCGAGGGTCAGACCAAGACCAAGCTTGGCAACGCGGACATGCGCGGCCTTGTGGACCAGGTCACCAAAGAGGACCTCATGGCCTTCCTGGAGGAAAACCCCAGCCAGGCCAAGCCCATAGTGGACAAGGCACTTCGGGCCTTTAGGGCAAGAGAAGCCGCAAGAAAAGCCCGCGACACCGTAAGAAAGGGCGCTCTGGAAAGCTCCAGCCTCCCCGGCAAACTCTCCGACTGCTCCGAAAAAGACCCGGCCCTGTCCGAGATCTTCATCGTAGAGGGAGACTCCGCAGGCGGCTCCGCCAAGGAGGGCAGGGACCGCAAGACCCAGGCCATACTGCCGCTTCGCGGAAAGATACTCAACGTGGAAAAGGCCTCGCAGCACAAGATGCTGGCATCTGAGACGATCAAGGACATGATCACGGCCTTCGGCTGCGGCATAGGCGAAAAGTTCGACATCAGCAAGCTCAGATACCACAAGATCATAATCATGAGCGATGCGGACGTGGACGGCGCCCACATCAGGACGCTAATGCTAACGCTGTTCTTCCGCCACATGCCCCAGCTCATAGAAGGCGGCTACGTTTACGCGGCCCAGCCCCCGCTTTTCAGGGTCAAGGTCGGCAAGGAAATGTGGTACACCTACACGGAAAAGGAGCAGGATAAGCTTCTGGCGGAGCTTGCCGCAAAGGGCAAGACCAAGCCGGAGATCCAGCGCTACAAAGGTCTGGGCGAAATGGACGCCACCCAGCTCTGGGAGACCACCATGGACCCGCAGCACAGGACCCTCATCCAGATAACCATAGACGACATGGCAAGGGCGGACCAGATATTCACCACCCTCATGGGAGACAGCGTCCCGCCGAGAAAGAAATTCATCGAGGAAAACGCGCAGTACGCGGTGCTCGACCTGTAAGGAGATACAGAGATGGCAGATCTATTTCACGATCACAAAATGGTGCAGCACGAGATCTACGACGAGATGAAGAAGTCTTACATAGACTACTCCATGTCTGTCATAGTAGCGCGCGCGCTTCCTGACGTAAGGGCCGGTCTCAAGCCTGTCCACAGAAGGATACTCTACGGCATGGATGCCCTCGGCATCACCCCGGATAAGCCGCACAAGAAGTCCGCAAGGATAGTCGGCGAAGTAATGGGTAAGTACCACCCCCACGGCGACGCTTCCATCTACGACGCCATGGTAAGGCTCGCGCAGCCCTGGAACATGAGAAGCCCCCTGGTCGACGGCCACGGCAACTTCGGCTCCATGGACGGCGACGGCGCCGCAGCCTCGCGTTACACCGAGGCCCGCATGGCCCCCTTCGCCCTGGAGATGGTCCGCGATATCGATAAAGATACGGTCGATTTCGTCCCCAACTACGACGGCGAAGAGACCGAGCCCGTGGTCCTTCCGTCCAGATTCCCCAACCTCCTGGTCAACGGCTCGAACGGCATAGCCGTAGGCATGGCCACGTCCATACCCACCCACAACCTCAAGGAAGTCATAGATGCAACCTGCAAACTCATAGAGGACCCGGACACGGACATCGACCACCTGATGAAGTACATCAAGGGTCCGGATTTCCCCACCGGCGCCATAATAGTAGGCAAATCCGCCATCCGCGAGGCTTACACCACCGGCCAGGGCAAGATCAGGATACGCTCCAAAGCCACGATAGAAGAAGGCTCAAGGGGCACCATGTCCATAATCGTTACGGAGGTCCCCTACGGCGTCAACAAGGCCGTCATGATCTCCAAGATGGCAGACCTTGTCAAAGACAAAAAGCTCGAAGGCATCAAAGACATACGCGACGAGTCCTCCAAGGGCGAAGTCCGCATCGTCATAGACCTCAAAAAGGACGTCAACCCGCAGGTCATGCTCAACAGGCTGTATAAGCACACGGAGCTTGAGACCAATTTCAGCATCATCATGATAGCTCTTGTGGACGGCCGCCCCAGGCTTCTTAACCTTAAGGAGATACTCGAGGAGTACATCAAGCACCAGAAGGAAGTCCTCACCAGGCGCACCAGGTTCGACCTTGCCAAAGCCGAGGCCAGAGCCCACATCCTCGAAGGCTACATCATTGCTCTCGACAACATCGACGCCATAATCAGGACCATACGCGAATCCTACGACGACGCCAAAGAGCAGCTGATGCGCAAATTCGGGCTTTCAGAGCGCCAGGCTCAGGCCATACTCGAAATGCAGCTCAAGCGCCTGCAGGGCCTTGAAAGGGACCAGATCGAGGCGGAGTACGCGGACCTTAAGAAGAAGATCGCCTACTACAAGAGCCTCCTTGCCGACGAGAAGAAGCTCATGGGCGTAGTCGCAAGCGAACTTAAGGAGATTAGGGACAAGTGGGGCGACGCTCGCCGCACCGAAATAATCGCGGACGAAGAGGAGATCGACGAAGCCGAACTCATCCAGGAGGAGGACATAGTCGTCACCGTAACGCACCTCGGCTACATCAAGAGAGTCACGGCGGACACCTACCGCACGCAGAGGCGCGGAGGGAAGGGCGTTACCGGCCTTGCCACAAGGGAGAACGACTTCGTACGCCACCTGGTCAGCTGCTCCACGCACGACTACCTCATATTCTTCAGCTCGCTGGGCCGCGCGTTTATGATCAAGGCCTACGAGATCCCCGAAGGCGCCCGCACCGGCAAGGGCATACCCATAGTCAACTTCCTGAACATGATGCAGCACGAGCGCATCGCGTCTGTCATGGCGGTCAGCGATATAGACAGCAACCGGTTCCTGGTTGCAGTCACGAAGAACGGCATAATCAAGAAAACACCGGTCTCCGAGTACATCACCAACCGCAGGACCGGCCTCATCGCCATCAAGCTCAAGGAGGACGACGAGCTGGTCGGCATTGCCGAGACCACAGGCAACAGCAACATAATCCTCATCACCAAGCTCGGCAAGTGCATATGCTTCACCGAAGAGGAGGTCCGTCCGATGGGCCGCAACGCAAGCGGCGTCAGGGCAATAGACCTGTCCAAGGGGGACGAGGTAGTCTCCATGGAGCTTGCCGTCAAGGGCGAAACCCTGCTGGTCGTCTCCAAGAACGGCTACGGAAAGCGCACCCCGGTAAAGGAATACAAGATGCAGTCGCGCGGCGGCAAGGGCCTGCTCACCTACGACAAGACCAAGTTCGACAAGACAGGCGTCCTGATCGGCGCCATCTCGGTAGTCCCGGACGACGAAGTCTTCCTCATCAACTCCGACGGCATCATCATCAGGATCAGCGCCGGCGAAGTCAGTGAGCTCGGAAGATCCACCCAGGGCGTCCGCATCATGAAGGTGGACGGCGAAGCCGAGATCGTCACCATGGCAAGAGCCCCCAGGGACACCATCCCCGAAGAGGACGAAGTCCCGCAAAAACCCGCGCCCAAAAAACCGGCTAAGAAGGCGGCAAAGCCCGCAGAGGACGAAGAGGGCGAACAGCTCAGCTTGTAATACCCAAAAGTCAGGCAGGGGACAGAAAAAGTCCCCTGCTTTTCATTTTTGCTGTTTACGATGCGTTCAAAAAATCATATAATTATAGTAGTCGTATAGTTCCCGCAAAGAAAGAAGGGCAAAATGAATAAAAAACAGCTTAACATCATGAGTTCCAAACCCGGTTTCATCGCAGCGCTGGATCAGAGCGGCGGGTCCACTCCCAAGGCGCTCAAAGCCTACGGCGTAACCGAGGATATGTACAAGGGCGAGGCTGAAATGTTCAACATGGTCCACGAGATGAGGACCAGGATCATCAAATCCCCGTCGTTCACAAGCGAGAAAGTCCTGGCCGCCATACTCTTCGAGCAGACCATGGACCGCAAGATAGACGGCATGTACACCGCCGACTACCTCTGGGAAGAGAAGGGCATAGTCCCCATCCTCAAGATAGACAAAGGCCTTGCTGAGGAGAAGGACAACGTCAAGCTGATGAAGCCCATCCCCGGCCTGGACGACACCCTGGAGCACGCCGCGTGCGACAGGCACATCTTCGGCACCAAGGAGCGCTCCGTCATCTACGATTACAACGAAGACGGCATCAGGGCTGTCGTGGACCAGCAGTTCGCGCTCGGCCTTAAAGTTGCGGAGCACGGCCTTGTTCCCATCATCGAGCCGGAAGTAGACATCAACAGCCCCAACAAGGCAAAGTGCGAGGCTCTTCTTGCATCCGAGATCAAGAAGCATCTTGTCAGGCTGCCCAAGGACATCAAGCTGATGTTCAAGGTCACCATCCCCACGGAGGCCAACCTGTACGCTGATCTCATGGAAGACCCCAGAGTCGTAAGGGTGGTAGCGCTTTCCGGCGGCTACACGGTGGAGCACGCCAACGAGCTTCTGGCCAAGAACCACGGGCTCATCGCCTCGTTCTCAAGGGCTCTTGCCGAGAAGCTCCGCTATCAGCAGACTGACGAGCAGTTCGACAAAGAACTCAAAGCCGCAGTGGATTCCATCTACGAGGCTTCGATCAAATAAGGAGGAAATATGGCATTTTTAGGCGGACTTTTTGAAAAGAAATACTGCGATTTCTGCGGAGAAAAGCTTGGTCTTTTCGGCAACACCACGCTTGCCGAAGGCGGCCACATCTGCAAGAAGTGCGCGCAGCAGCTTTCGCCGTGGTGGTCCATAGGCAAGACAACTTCCGTCACGGACATCCACGAGCATCTCATGTACAGGGAAGAGAACAAGGCAAAGGTGGCTGAATTCAAGGTCACCAGGACCTTGGGCGACAACTACAAAGTCCTGTTCGACGACGAGGCAAAGAGGCTCATAATCACCTCCGCCTCCGACTTCACCAAGGCCAATCCGGACGTCTTCGACTTCGCGGACGTTACCGCAGCCACCTGGGAGATAGACGAGGACAAGTCCGAAGTCACCACCAAGGACAACGAAGGCAAGACCGTAAGCTACAACCCCAAGCGCTACACCTACCGCTACAACTTCTACGTTACCGTGTACGTAAAGAACCCGTACTTCGGTACCATTAAGTTCAAGGTCAACAGCTCCTACGTCAGCATAGACCCGTGGGATGAGTACGAAGCCAAGCTGGCCGAGTACAACGCGCTGCTCAGAGCCCACAGAGGCGCCACCCCCGTCACCGGGGACCGCTACACGCCCAACCTCGCCGAGAACGAGGACTACCTCGGCTACCGCGCCCTCTGCGACGAGATCGTCGAAGCGCTGAACAACAAGTAGCCGCTCAGCTCTTTCAGCGCCACCCGGGTTTTTCCCCGCAGCGCAAAGATTTTATTGACAATCAGGGCACTCAATAGTATATTTATTGAGTGCCCGATTTTTCGGCGCATAACACATACACTTCGGGGTGTAGCGCAGATGGTAGCGTGCTTGGTTCGGGACCAAGAGGCCCCGGGTTCAAATCCCGGCACTCCGACCACTCCGAGTATCAGTAAAGGATTCGACCTGCTGGTACTCGGTTTTTTGTTGATAAATTGGATAAATATTAGCTTGTATTTTACCTAACCGATGCTATAATATCCTTGGAGGTATGATCGATGACTATCAATACTAACAGCATAATATCGGTCAGCGAGGCGAATCAGAACTTTTCCAAAGCCACGCGAATTGCGGATAAGAACGGCCAGGTCGTCATTTTCAAGAACAACAGGCCCAAGTACATTTTACTGGATATAGAAAGCAATCCTGTCATCGAGATGACAGATGACGAAAAGATCGATTTCGTGGCCGCCCGCATACTTAAGAAGTACAGACCTGCGTTCGAGGAACTCGCAAAATGATAAAGTTTTCAAAAGAAAAGGTTAAACTGCTTCATCAGCTTATATCCGAGGAGACCGGAGGAACCATAGGCGTTCGGGACGAAGGTCTGCTTGAGTCTGCGCTGGAAGGAGCCTTTGCGACTTTCGACGGAAAAGATCTGTATCCTTCAAAAGAAGAGAAAGGCGCACGGCTTGGCTATACTCTGATCTCCAATCATGCCTTTGTGGATGGTAACAAACGTATTGGCATGTATGTAATGCTGACGTTTCTGGAAGTTAACGGCATTCGGCTTGAGGCCACTAACGAAGAAGTTGCAGAGATCGGACTTGCAGTAGCGGCAGGAACCATTGGGTATCAAGAACTCCTGAACTGGGTAATAGATCATAGAGCATAATAGTTGTCTGGCTGCTGTTCGCTTGATCCCTGACTAACACTCCGACCAACCCATGAGGGCTTGAAATCTCAACGATTTCAGGCCCTTATACTTTTTTGAAAAACAAAGAGGCTTTGCCTATTCTGAAAAGAGACTGTCTTTTTCCGGTTTCAGCGCTGTTCCCTCGAATGTAAAAAATTTTTGATAGATAATTCCGCTCCAGTAATGTAATATGAGACTACAAGAGAGGTGCTGTTATGAATTTTGGGGAGAAGCTTTTAACTGCAAGACAGGCTGCCGGACTTACGCAGGAACAGGCTGCTGAGTATCTAAATGTAAGTCGTCAGACTATTTCCAACTGGGAAAACTCTAAGACTTATCCGGATATTCTGATGAGCATTGAATTAAGCAAGCTTTATGGGATCGATATGACTTCTCTGCTTGAGGACAAGGCCGGATCCATAGGGAATGTAAGAGAAATCCTGAAACGATACGATTATGCGAAGTGTGCAAAGAATTATAGATACCTGTTGCTGTTGGTGATACCGAGAATACTAATCAGCCTTATCACGAATGAGCGGATCACGGGAGGCGATCCAACAGTCATATTGATAGGTAGCATCCTTAGTCTTATCATTAACCTGCTTCAAGCGTATTTCATCTATTTGCTTGCATCGGAGGACGAACGCTTTAAAAAAGCAGCGATACTCTATGCTTGTTCATCTGTAGTCGCCACCATAGCGGTCTTTGTTTCAATAAACCATTTAGCGCTTAGGTCGATCCTGTCTCTGATAGGTCTGGGGATCACAGTTTTCTATGTGATAAACTATTATCCGGCGAACGCTGACTTGCTCTCAGCGCTGGATTCTGCGTTATCTGCCAAGTGGCTTTTGATAAAGAAACTCTATCTGATAACTGCGATAATTACATGCGTCGCCCCGGTGCTGGTATTTACCCCGGTTCTGTTGACGGCAATACTTGCAATAGCTGTTCTTGTAGTTGTGGTCTACATAATGGAGCTGATAGCGTTAAGCAAGTCGTCAAAAATCTGTGCTCTGTATGCCGAAGCAGTAGGTAAGTCAATGGAAGACGAACCACAAAACTGAAAAACAAAGTATTTGTTCAGCATATTGTCAATTGACTTGTTGTTTTGCGCTTTGACTCGAGATTGGTATCAACAGTTGTCTGGCTGCTGTTCACCTAATCCCTGATAAGCACTCCGACCACTTGGAATGACAGTAACGGATCTTGTTGCTGTCATTCTTTTATTGTCAAATAGCCGCACGCTTCTATAGGACCGAAAAAAACGTAGAATTCTACAAAAAAGGAGACTCCTGTGCTATTTTGTGTATTTTGTCCCTGAATGGTTACAAGTTTTCGCACGAAAACAGGTGTAAAATGGACTTAGATTGTAACGTTCCCCGGAGGAAACGCGAATAACGCTCTATTGACTATTATCTCCGAAAAGTGTATCTTAAAGTGGATCGATACTCAATAAGAGTTGCAATGTGAAAGGAGCAAATATGGATCTTAAACTCAAGGACAAGGTCGTTCTTGTTACCGGCGGTACAGGCGGTATCGGAACAGCGATCGTTAAAGCATTCTTAGGCGAAGGCGCAAAGGTGGCGTTCTCATCCACCAGCCAGAAGAAGATCGACGACCTTATTCCCACTCTCGGCGCAGCCAAGGGTCAGGTAGCCGGTTTCATAGCGGACCTCAACAAGGAAGAGGATATCAAGAACTTCGTGGAGGCTGCAAAGGCTCACTTCGGAACGATCGATGTGGTCATCCCCAACGCGGGCTACGAAGGAAAAGCTCATCCTGTACAGGATATGACGCTGGAACTCTTCGAGCAGACTTACATGCTCAACGTATTTGCTGTTATGCTTACACTTAAGTATGCAGCGCCTACTCTCATAGAGAAGAAGTCCGGTTCTGTCGTGGTTATCGCGTCTGCGGCTGCTTACGAGCCGACCGCGAACAACAGCGCGTACGTATCCTCCAAGTATGCGGTAGCCGGTCTTACCAAGTGCGTGGCTCTGGAGCTTGGACCTGCAGGCATTCACGTGAACTACATCTGCCCGGGTCCTGTGGACACCCCGATGATGCTCCGCATAGAGAAGGACTTCTTCGGAGACACCATGACTCACGAAGAAGCAATGGCAATGCTTGCCGGCGCTTACGCAATGGACAAGCGCTATGCCAAGCCGGAAGAAG
>CAMYWZ010000008.1 GCA_947302945.1 uncultured Bacillota bacterium | reverse complement strand
TGGGTAATACAAAGAAGCAGGCTCAGGCGCAGGCCGCAAAGGATGCGCTTAAGACTCTGGAGGAAAAGAGTGCATTTTAAAAGGATAGAGCTGAACGGATTCAAATCCTTCGCGGACCCGGTAACGATAGAGTTCACCGGAGGGATAACCTGCATAGTCGGCCCCAACGGCAGCGGCAAGAGCAATATCTCCGATGCCGTGCTTTGGGTGCTCGGAGAACAGAGCCCCAAGACCTTAAGGAGCGACAAGCTGGAGGAAGTCATCTTTTCCGGTACGCAGAACCGCAAAGCCAAGGGCATGGCGGAAGTCACGCTCGTCATAGACAATTCGGACCACAGCCTTCCCACGGAATTCACGGAAGTAGGCATCACCAGAAGGGCTTACCGCTCCGGCGAGAACGAATACATGATCAACCGCCGCCCCTGCAGGCTCAGGGACATACGCGAGCTGATCATGGACACAGGCATAGGCGTGGAGGGCTACTCCATAGTCGGCCAGGGCAAGATAGCTGACATCGTAAGCAACAAGATGGAGCGCCGCCGCGAGATCTTCGAGGAAGCGGCAGGCATAGTCAAATACCGCAGCAAGAAGGAAAAGACCGAAAAGAGCCTGGCCGAAGCTGCAGTCAACCTGGCCAGGGTCAACGACATCATCGGCGAGATCGAAAGCCGCATAGGCAGCCTCGAAAGGGATTCGAAGAAAGCCGAGGAGTACCTGCAGATCAGGGACAGGTACAAGGGCGTAGAGATCAACATCATACTCAGGAACATCATAGCAGCGGACGAAAAGACCCAGGCTGTAATGACGGAGCTCGCGGAGCTTTCCGACGCTCTCGGCTCGGCTGAAGAGGAAAGGAACGCTCTTTCGGAAAAGATCTCCGCTCTTAAGGAGCAGGCCGCGAAAGCGGAAGCAGAGCTCAACGCCCTGCGCGAAAGCCTCCTTGAGAAGACCGAGCAGATACACCAGATCAGCAGCAGGGAAGAGCTGTCCAAAGAGCGCCTGGCAGGTCTTAAAAAGGACGAGGAACGCCTCACCGGAGAACTCTCTTCGCTTTCCGAAAAGCTCGCAAAAGAAGAAGAAAACGCTGCGTCCGCGCAGCTTGAATACAAGAAAGCATCCGAAAAAGCCGACGCTCTTGCGTCTGTTCTTTCCGAAAAGACAGGCGCTGTCGAGGCAGCATCTGAAGACCTCAGAAAGGCTGAAAGCGTCCTCGCATCGGAAAAGAACAGCCTGTTCGAGCTTTCTTCAGGCTTAAGAGAAGCCAGGGCTTCCGCTGAAAGCCTCGAAAGCCTGAAGGAAACGCTGGGCAAGAGGATAGAAAGGCTGTCAGAAGAGTCCGATATCAAGGACCGCACAGACAGGCAGTATGCTGAAAAGCTTGCCGAATGCGAAACATCTCTTAAGGCTCTGGATTCCGAAAAATCATCTTTGGATAAGGCTCTCAAAAATGCCTTTGACGCTCAGGAGGCAGGCAAAGCGGCTCTTGCTGCCGCTGCGCTTACCGCCGAGAACGCCAAGGTCTCCATAGGACGTCTGGGCGCCAGAAAAACGCTCCTCGACGAGCTTGAAAAAGCCTACGAAGGCTACAGCGGCGGCGTAAAGTTCCTCATGGGGCAAAACGTCCGCGGCATCTACGGCACCCTCGGAGAGCTTCTCCAGGTCCCCAAGGGCTACGAACTGGCCATTGAGACAGTCCTCGGAGGCAAGCTCCAGAACATAGTCTGCAAAGACGACAATACTGCAAAATACAGCATAGAGCTGCTTAAGAAGAGCAAGGCCGGGCGCCTCACGTTCCTTCCTGTGGAAGACCTCAAGGTTCAGCCTCCGCTTTCGTGCAGGGAGATAGAGGGCTGCAAAGGCTTCATAGGGCTTGCCTCGGATATGGTAAGCTGCAAAGGCGGGTATACCCAGGTCGTTGAATACATGCTCGGCAACGTCGCCGTCATAGACAGCCTGGACAACGCCATCGCGATAGCAAGAAAGCACAGCCCCCACAAGCTCGTCACCCTCGAGGGCGAAGTAATAAACGCTGCCGGCGCAATCACAGGCGGAAGCCTTAAGAACAACACCGCCAACATACTCACAAGAAAAGCCGAAAGGGAAGAGCTTTCAAAGAAGATCGCAGAGCTTGAAAAGGAGCTCGAAAAATCCGGCGAGGACCGCAAAGCGGCCGAGCAGTCCATACTTTCGGCTGCGGACGCGAAGCACCGCGCCGAGGACGCCATCAGGGAGTCGGATCTTAAGAAGGCTCTCATAGAGAAGGAACTTTCGATAGCGAAGCAGGCTGTCACGGATGCCGCAGGCGCCGAAGAAAGAAGGCTCGCGGAGCTTTCCGAGCTCAGGTCGGAAGTGGCTTCCGCGGAAAAGCAGCTTGCGCAGATCACCGAAAACGCCGCATCCTCGGAGAAGCTCATTGCGGAAAAGGAAGAGCACATAGTCCTGCTTGCGGAGGCGGCAGAAAAAGCCGCGGACAAGCTTGCTCAGGCCAGGTCTGAAGAGACCGCGGCAAGGCTTTCCGAAAGCGAAGCCAGGCTCACCGCGCAGAACGCGGAAACTCTGGCCGGGCTTTCGCAGCAGACGCTCTCTGAGATAAAGGAAGACCGTAAAGCCAGGGAAGTCCAGCTTAAGAGCGTAAGGATAGCCGTAGACCAGATACTGCAGTTCGCGGGCGGAGCAAGAGACGTCCTCGCGAAAGCGGAAGAAGAGAAAAAGGCTCTGGAAGACCGTATACAGGATCAGTCGGATCTCCGCCGCAGGCTTCAGGCAGACACAGACAGCGCGGAGGAAGAGAAAGCCCTCCTGGATAAGGATATATACGAAAAACAGATGAGAAAGCACGATGCGGACCTTCGCGCCGCGCGCTTTGACGCCCAGACCGATGCCCTCAAGGAAAAGCTCTGGGAGGATTTCGAACTCACGTACGCGGAGGCGGCTTCCTACGAAGACCCGGATTTCGTCATGTCAAAAGCTCTGAAGGAATCCCGCGAGTACAAAGAGCGCTTAAGAGCCCTCGGAGACGTCAACGTCGGCGCCATAGAGGAATACAGGCAGGTAAAGCAGCGCTACGATTTCCTCACCGCCCAGAGGGACGACGCCCAGGCAGCCATGGAAGAGCTCCGCGGCGTCATAAACGAGATGGACAGCATCATCCGCAGCAGGTTCAAGGAGAGCTTCGATTCCGTGGTCGTCAATTTCGAGGAGATCTTCAAGGAGCTCTTCAAAGGCGGTCACGCCGCTCTTACGATGAGCGATCCGGACCACCCGCTGGAATCCGCTATAGAAATAGAAGCCCAGCCTCCAGGAAAGAGGCTCCAGAACATATCGCTGCTCTCCGGCGGAGAGCGTACGCTTACTGCTCTTGCACTCATGTTCGCGGTGCTCAAGTCAAAGCCCACGCCTTTCTGCATCCTTGACGAGGTGGAGGCTGCCCTGGACGAAGCCAACATAGACGCGTTCGCAAAGTACGTAAGAAAGTTCACAGACACCCAGTTCGCCCTGGTAACGCACCAGAAGCTCACCATGGAGTACGCGGACGCCCTCTACGGCGTCACCATGCCCGAGCAGGGCATCTCCAAGGTCCTCTCGCTGCGCCTGGGCGACGAGTTCGAGGTATAGCCTTCCCCTTGAGGGGAAGGTGGCCGCAAGGCCGGATGAGGTGAAAATTGTCACTCTTCGAAAAACAGTCCTTCTTCGGAAGGCTCTCAAAAAGAATAGGCGACATTATCCTGATGCGTCCCACCCCGGACGAGGAGATGATAGACGAGCTCGAAGAAGAGCTCATCATGTCCGATCTTGGGATCGATACCACCCTGCGCATAACCGAGCGCCTGAGGGACGACATAAGGCACGAGCGGCTCGCGGACGCGGAAGCCGTGAAAGTGAAGATTACGTCTATCGTGGCGGAAATGCTTGACAAAGGGGAGCGTCTTGCGTTATGCTCCGATATACCGCTTGTCATAATGATGATAGGCGTCAATGGCGTCGGCAAGACCACGACCATTGCAAAACTCGCGCATATGCTCAAAAATGAAGGAAAGTCCGTGCTCCTCGTAGCTGCGGACACCTTCAGGGCGGCAGCGGCGGAGCAGCTCTCCATATGGGGAGAACGCGTCGGCGTACCTGTGATAAAGCACAAGGAAGGCGCCGATCCCTCTGCTGTCATCTTCGACGGTCTGGCAGCCGCAAAGGCAAGAAACACAGACGTCGTCATATGCGATACAGCCGGAAGGCTCCACAATAAGAAGAACCTTATGAACGAGCTTTCCAAGATGAACAAGGTGATAGACCGCGAGTTCCCGGGCGCTGCCAGGGAGACTCTGCTGGTCCTGGACGCGACTACCGGAAAGAACGCCGTTTCTCAGGCGAAGGAGTTCTCGGAAGTCGCGGATCTTACAGGGATCGTGCTTACAAAGCTCGACGGTACCGCAAAGGGGGGTATCGTCGTGACCATATCCGACGAATACGATCTTCCGGTCAAGTTCGTAGGTCTGGGAGAGGGGTTGGACGATCTTAAGATATTCGATCCGCAAGGTTTTGCGGAGAGCATCTTCAAGGGGGAAAAGGAAAATGGAGAATGATTTCGGCCTTGAGCGTGAAAGGGAAGCGCTTGCCGAACTGGATAAGATAAGGGAGGCTTTTGCGGGCAGCAGTCCGTCAGAGCCCGAAGAGGAAAAGCCTTCGGCAGCATCGGAAGAAGCCGTGGCGGCAGCTTTCATGGCAAGCCGCCTGACCGAAGAGAATGCGCAGCAGGAGGCTGACACCATACAGGAAGCAGCCGAAGAAGTGCAGGAAGCTCCTCAGGAAGCTTCTCAGGAAACTCCTCATGAAGCCGCGCCTGCTGTTTCAGCTGCCGCAGCAACTACAGTCTTCAGCCCTGAAGAGGTAAAGGCTGCGGAAGAAGCAACGACAGTCTTCAGCGCGGAGTCGGTGCAGGCCACGGAAGCGGCCGCAGTTTCTTCGGAAACAGAAATGCCAGTGGAAAAAAAGAAATCTAAAAAAGAACTGAAAGCTGAAAAGAAAGCCGCCAAGATCGCGGCAGCGGAAAAAGCCGAAGCGGAAAGGGAAGCCAAGAAAAAGAAGAGAAAGAGAAAGCACCCCTTCCTGCACGCTATTTTTGTGCTTTTCATGCTTTTCATAGTTGTGGTCCTTATAGGCTGCGGAGTGGCCGGATACTACGTGTATAACGTCATCCAGGATGCTCCGGAGATAAACCCGAGCAATATCTACAGCATACTTACGGAAAGCTCGGTCCTCTACGACGCGAACGGCAACGTCCTCATGAACCTCTACAAGAGCGGTGAGGGCCTGCGTTCCAACGTGGATTACCAGGACCTTCCCGAAAACCTCAAGAACGCCTTCATCGCAATAGAAGACAAGACTTTCTGGGAGCACAACGGCTTCAACGTGGTGCGTATCTTCGGCGCCATCTGGAACAGTGCCAAATCCGGCTTTAAGACCAAGATCTCCGGTACCAGCACAATTACCCAGCAGCTTGCCCGAAACCTCTTCCTCGCAAGCGAAAAGGAAGAACGGACTATGTCCCGAAAGATCAGGGAGGCTTATTATACCGTCTTAATAGAACACGCCTTGTCCAAAGAGCAGATACTTGAGGCCTACCTCAACACGGTCTATCTGGGATATAATACCAACGGAGTCGCCGCGGCGGCCAAGTCGTATTTCGATAAAGACATAAAAGATCTTACGGTAGTGGAATGCGCCATGCTGGCGTCGCTTCCGCAGAACCCGAACAGGTTCTCGCCTCTGAAGAGGGTATCCACAGCATCCATAGTGGATGCCTCGGCTTATGACATCATCTCCAGCGATTCCGCCTGGACCATATATTACAACGATTCAGGCGAAGGCCGCATGTGGCTCGTGCTCAAGCAAATGCATGACCAGGGCCTCATAGACGACGAGACCTACAATGTTGCCAAGACAGAGACCATAAGGCCTTACCTCAAGCCCGGCGTCAACATCGAAACAAAGTCGACCACAACATATTTCTCGGACTATGTTGTCAGTACAGTCAGATCAGATCTTCAGAAAGAACTCGGCCTTACGTATTCGGAAGCTTATGATATGCTCTATTCCGGCGGTCTTGAGATCTATTCCACCATCGATCCGGACGTTCAGTACATACTGGATACTGTTTATGCGGATTTCCCGGGAATAAAGTTCGAAAAGCTTACGACCAACAGGGAAGCGGATATCCTCAACAACGACGGCGACAAGATAATGCTGTACAATCTGGGAGCCAACAAGGACGCGAACGGCGGATTCATAATCAGGCCCGGAGAGTATGAGTGGAAGGACAACGGCGCCCTCGAGATCTTCAAGGGAAACAGGGTCAACATCTTCAATACCACTTCGACTTCAGGACATGATATAACCGTATATATCAAGGATATGTTCTATCTGGCTGACAACACTCTGTATACGATCAGCAACAGCTACTGGAAGATACCTGCCCGCTACAAGAACAAGGACGACAACGGAGACCTTTGGATCTCCCCGGACTTCTTCAAGGACTATCCTAACGCATTCGTAAAGAACGACAACGGAACGCTCACGCTCATAGGCGAAATGGTCGAGTGGAAAGACCCGATCATCCAGCCTCAGTCCGCCACCGTAATAGTCGAGAACCAGACCGGCTATCTGCGCGGCATGATAGGCGGCAGAGGCATAAGCGGATCGCTTCTGTACAACAGGGCTACGTCCACGCGTCAGACAGGATCTTCGATCAAGCCGCTGTCGGTTTATTCCACCGCGCTTCAAAAGGGTTACAACAATGCTCTTGCCGGTACCGGCCCGATCTTCACGGCAGCCTATCCTCTCGATGAGGCTCCCGGAGTTGCAGGCGGATGGTTCTGGCCGGAGAACGTTTACCTGCGTTACTACGGCATAACATACCTTCGCGACGCTGTCGAGCGTTCGGTAAACTCCTGCGCGGTCAACCTTTACAGGCAGCTGGATCCCATGGACATAATAGCCAATCTTGAAAACATGGGCATCACGACCATAGTCAAGACAGGCAACGTCAACGATATCAACCCGGCAGCCCTGGCGCTGGGCGGGCTTTCGAACGGCGTATCTCCGCTGGAGATGGCCTCGGCTTATTCCACCTTCGGCAACTACGGTGTACACGTAGAGACTACCTGCTACACTAAGGTAGTCAACAGGAGAGGCGATGCCGTCCTCGAGACGCAGCCCAAGTCCACCAAAGTATACGATGAGAGCGTAGCTTCCCTGATGCTCGATATACTCCGCACCAACGTTGAAAGCGGCGGCGGCACCAGAGCCAGGATCTCCACTCAGCCTGCGGCAGGCAAGACCGGTACCACTTCGAGCCAGTTCGACATCTGGTTCTGCGGAGTCACGCCCAAGTACGCCGCGGCTACCTGGATAGGCTGCGATTCGAACGTGCGCATAGGCTCAAGCAGCGAAATGGCATGCGTGCTCTGGCAGGCTGTCATGGAGCGTGTCGGCGCTCTCGATGAAAGAGGATCCTTCCAGCTCAAGGGCAGCTTCGTAGCGGTAAACGTGGATAAGAAGACAGGAATGCTTCCTACGGATGATACTCCGCCGGATGAAATAAGGCCCGAGATATTCATCAGCGGCACCCAGCCCGGAGCCGGCAGCGATGCAAGGCAGGACGTCAAGGTCTGTGCTGAAAGCGCGTACCTCGCCACACCCTTATGCAAGAAGACAGCGATCAAGCACGCCATCCAGCGTCCCGGAGGGATCTCCTGGGAGGAGATGGTAGCTTCCATGGAGCTTTATCCCTCCATCGACAGCTGGGATTTCGGTTACAGGAACCAGATCCGAGTTCTGGTAGACGACTGTTACAGTGATGTTCCGGGATTCTACTGCCCGCTGCATAACCCCGATCCGACCATCTATCCGGTTTCGCCTCTGGTCAACAGCGAATCCATGCTGTACACCGAAGGCCTGGTCCCCGATGAGGATGAGGATGACGATGACGATGATGACGACGATCCGAACGATCCTAACAATCCGAACGGCGGAGGCAGCGGCAGCGGCAGCGGCAACACGACCAATAACACGAACAACACCAATAACACGAATAATACAAACAATACGAATAATACCAATAATACAGGCAACACGACCAACAACACGAACAACACCAATAACACAGGCAATACGAACGATACCAACAATACAAACAACACCAACAACACGGGTAATACGAACGATACGAACAACACAAACAACACCAATAACACAGGAAATACGAACGATACGAACAACACAAACAACACCAACAATACGGGCAACACGAACGATACGAACAACACGAACAACACCAATAACACGAACTACACCAATAACACCAATAACACCAACAACACCAACAGCACCGGCGGCGAGGATCCTCAGGCGCAGAATCCTTAGCAGCAGCGCCTTGCAGCCCGTATCGAAAAACACAAAAATCATCCCGGCCTTTACGGACCGGGATGTTTTGTTTTAAAAGAACTGATCTTAAAGTTCCGCGCCCAGGCGCTTTTGCGCGATCTCGACGGCGAGGGGAGAGCTGTCGCAGAGGACGTAGTCCCTGCCAAGCTTTTTAGCTGCGGCGCCGAGGCTTCCGCTTCCGCAGAAGAAGTCCGCGCAGAGGCCGCCTTCGGGGCAGCAGGAAGTGATGAGTATCTCCAGCAGTTTTTCGGGCTTCTGGGTGGCGTAGCCGGTGCGCTCCGACGAGGTCCTTCCGACCATGTCCACGCTCAGGACGTCCTTGCGGTTGACCATGGTGTACCAGCGGCCGTCCTCATCGCAGAACTCCTCAACGCCCTTGAATCTGTAGGGTTTTCCGCCCCGGTTGTAGGATCTTTCCCTTGTGGGGTTGAAGAAGTACTTCGCTGTTTTGGAGTAGAGAAGGATGGTGTCGTGCTTTCTTGCGAAGGTACGGGTGCTGGCGCCGCCGGATTTGTAGCTCCAGACCAGTTCGTTCACGAAGCGGGAGCTTCCGAAGATCTCATCCATGATGACTCTGATGTAGTGCGAGGCTCTCGGATCCAGGTGCACCGCGATAAGGCCGCTGTCGGACATGACGTCTTTTGCGAGCATCAGGCGCAGAGCCATGTTTTCGGCAAAGCCCGAAAGGTCGTCCCATTTGTCGCTGTAGGCAAGAGGGGTGTCCACTTTACCGTCTTTGGCTATCCTTGCCTTGTATTCGGTGCCGGAAAAGAAGGGCGGGTCTATGTAGATGAAGTCTATCTTTCTGCCCTTTGTGAGGCTGTGCGCCGCAAGGAACTCCGCGTTGTCGGAAAGCGTTATGCTGCCGGGGACGAAGTCCTCAGACCCTTTTTTCATGGCCTTGTATTCGTTTTTCGCCGCCTCGAGGGCGGTCTCAAGTTTGTTGATGATATCCATATGATTATTCTACCATATCCGGACGGATTTGTGTTATACTATATCTGACAGGAGGAAGCAACAATGTCTGTAGGTTTGATCATCGATATAGTCATAGCAGTCGCTCTTATCGCCAGCATCATCGCCGGTGCGATCAGAGGCCTTTTCAAGACCGTCATCGCTCTGGTGATCACGGTCGCTGCGATAATAGGTGCGGTATGGCTTTCCGGCATACTTGTAAAGCCGGTCTCAAACATCGTTTATCCCATGGTGGCGGATAAACTAGAAAAGCTCGTAACGGAACCCAGGCTGCTCAGCAATCTCGGCTCCGTGCTTTCAAATACTACGGAAAGCAAGATCAACGAATTCCTTGACCTTAAGATCTCGGACGATTTCTTTGCTTCCGGTATTCCTGAGGAGATACTCAAGATCGCGAAGGAATTCGGATTCGACGAAGAGCATCTCAGGGGGCCTACGGAAAAAGCGCTCAAGAGCGCCCAGGATGTCCTCAGGAACTACATGGCTACGCAGAAAGAGGGCAGCATGAACGAATCCGGAGCCAAAGAAGCGGCTGAAAGCGCAGTGGAGGCGGCCGGAAAAGCGTACCTGCAGCCTATAGTAAGGGCGCTTCTGATCATCATTCTGTATATACTGCTCACCGCGCTTCTCAAAGTTCTGGAGTCCGTCATAGACGAAAAACTGAAGAAGACCAAAGGCGTAAAGCAGGTGAACGCCCTCGGAGGCGCCATCTTAAGCTTTGCAATTGCCGCGGTAGTCATCTACCTGTTTGCGTATCTCTGCGTCAGGTTCGGACTTACGATCAAATACTCGGAGCAGATACAGGGAAGCTACGTGCTCCCGGTGCTCCTCAAATTCGTTCCCGGAGCGTAAAACATGCAATAAAAACGGAGCAGAACATTGTTTTCTGCTCCGGTCTTTTTTATTTGCGGCTTTCTCAGTTGAGTATCTGGTATTTGTCCAGATAGGGGCCGAGCTCTTCTCTGGTGGCGGAAAGACTTACGATGAAGTCCATGCCGAACTTGTCCGAGATCTGGGACACCCTGGCCAGGAAGTCCTCTATGTTTTCGAATTTGATGTCCGCGTGCTTGAGTATGCTGTCTATGAAGATCAGTTCTATGTCGTGATCCTGGCTGATTATGCCGTATAAAAAACCGATGTATTCGTCCACATTCACGATCTGTTCGTAATCTTCCATGCAGACGACGCGGATCTGGTATTTGAGATCGTACATCAGGCGGGAGTTTTTATTGATGAAAACGATGCTGCCGTTGACAGTATCCAGGCTGGAATTGGCCATATCTAACATTTTCTTAGTCTTGCCGCTTCCTTTGTGCCCTATGAGTAATTTGACCAAGACTTTGTCCTCCTGCTTTTTTATTGATCTGTCTTAGACCTGCTTTTATTATACTTGATTGGCGCCTCATTTGCCAGCATCATTTTCGTCCAAAGCGCCTTCTTCGTGTTTTTTTCGGAGCTGGCCGCAGGCTGCGTCTATATCTGCGCCTAAGCTTCTTCTTACGGTGCAGGGGATGCCGAGCGCTTCCAGTTTTTCCGCAAAGGCGTGGGCGGCGGGACGGCTCACCGTATCAAGGCCGGTCTCTTTTACGGGGTTTAAGGGGATGAGGTTTACGTGGCAGTTGATGCCCTTAAGGAGCGATGCCAGGGCGCGGGCATTCTCCTGGGAATCGTTCTTTCCGTTTATGAGGGCGTACTCGAAAGTGACTCTGCGCCCGGTCTTTTCCGCGTGGGCGGCGCAGACCGGGATGAGTTTTTCGAGCGTATAGGCTTTTGCGGCAGGCATCAGGGCGGCTCTTGCCTTCTGGTCCGAGGCGTGGAGCGAGACTGCGAGATTTACCTGCGGGAATTCGTCTCCGAAGCGCACTATGCCGGGGATCAGCCCGCAGGTGGAGACGGTGATGTTCCTGAAGCTTAAGTTTATGCCTTCGGGGTCGTGGATCAGGCGCAGGAAGCCCGCGACGTTTTCGTAGTTGTCGAAGGGCTCTCCCATGCCCATGAGGACGACGTGGTTTATGGGCTCTCCTGCGGCTTTGGAGCACTCGATGTATTCGTCCAGCATCTCCCAGGAGAGAAGATCGCGGCGCTTTCCGCTAAGGCCCGAGGCGCAGAAGGCGCAGCGCATGTTGCAGCCTATCTGAGTGGAGATGCAAAGGCTGTTGCCGTAACTGTACTTCATGAAAACTGCCTCTGCCTTTTCGCCGTCGGGGAAGGAGAGGAGGAATTTCATGGTGCCGTCGGCGGAGCGCTGGGTGAGCAGGACTTTCGCTTTGCCGAAGCTGTATTCGGCGCTGAGCTTTTCGCGGAGGGCAGCGGGAAGGTCCGTCATCTCCGAAAAGCTTTCGGCGCCGCGGCATATCCATCTGAAGATCTGCTTTTCGCGGAAGGGCTTTTCGCCGAGGGCGGTAAGAGCTTCGCGACTTTGTTCTCTTGTCAGCTGCCTGAAGTCCATGGGTCAAAGCTCCGCTATGAAAAGTTCAAGTGACAGGCGGATCTCCATGGCGCCGCCTTTGATGTCTTTTTCTGTCTGATAGGCCTTAAAGAGGCTCTCCTTAAGCTGTGCCGTGGTCTTTCTGCCGCAGGCGGAAAGGGCTTTTCTGAGCCTGTATTCGTTGGTGCCCATCTCGGTCTGCACCTGGAACATGCTCTGGCCTTCGTCGAGGCGCTCCCTGGCTTCAGTCATGATCTCCAGCTGGGAGCAGAGAAGGCCGAGGAAGCTGAGTATGGTGCCCTGTTCCTTCGACGGCTGCTGCATGTCTATCGTGGCGTTGAGTATGCTGAAGGCCTCGTTTTTCCTGCCGGAAAAAGCGCTGTCGAGAAGCCTGAAGGCGTTGGTCTCGGCCTGGCCGGCTGCGCTTTCCATGAGATCGTCCAGGGACAGGACTGCTTTGTCGGTGCCTGCGAAGGCTTTCTTAAGGTCGTTTTCGAGGTTGTGGAGGGTGTAGCTGCGCTCGCTGTCGCCGTAGCCGCAGCTTTTGGCGAAGGTGATGAGGTCCCTGGGGCTTGCGGCTTTGCCTGCGGCGCGGAGGCGCTTGGCCATCCAGCCGGAGAGCGTTGCGTCATCAAGAGGTGTAAAATCGTATATGATGCCGTATTTTTCAACGGCTTTGTAGATGGCTTTGGTCTTGTTGGGCTTGCCGCTCGTAAACAGCAGAAGGGTGGTGTCCGGAAGCTGCGGGATGTAGGCAGCAAGCTCGGCGGCGCCTTCGGCGTTCATGTCTTTGGGGGACTGGGCTGTGAAAATGTCGCAGTTTTCAACGATGACGAGCTTTCTTTCGGACATCATGGGGACGGTCTCGCAGGCCGCGATGATCTCGTAAGGGTCGAGGCCGCTTTCAGAGAAGACCGAGCAGTCTAAAACAGACGCGGCCGGGGAAACGACCTTGTCTCTGATATAGCCCTTTGCCCAGTCCGCAAGGAAGGTCTCTTTGCCGCAGAGAAGCATAACTTTCGGCCATATGCCGTTTTGCTCCGCTGCCTGGACCATCTTCACTATGGTCTTGGAGGGGTG
>CAMYWZ010000007.1 GCA_947302945.1 uncultured Bacillota bacterium | reverse complement strand
CGGTATCCTCAAAGCCCTTGTCGAGGACCTGCCGGTATCCGTCCCAGATCAGGGCGACGTCCTCCAGCTTCGCCTCTGTACGGCGGCTGGAGGGCCTGTACTGCCTGAGGAAACCGGGCGTCAGCCGGGCACGGGCAAAATCGTCGATCTGGGCGGCGATCTTTGCGGCCAGGGTCGGCTGGGCGACAGAATCCCGGTAGTACTTCAGCTCATCCCGACAATGATGCAGCAGGCGGGAGATGATCATGTTCTGCCCATCCCCGGAGATGGGCTTCCTGTCCCCCGGGATATTCATCCCGCTGTTTGAGGCCAACGGTCTTATCCAAAAGCTCGACCGCTACGTCTTCCGCGAAACAGCGCGCCAGATAAGGGAGTGGAAGGACAGGCTGGGAGTTTCGGTCCCGGTGTCCGTAAACGTTTCAAGGCTGGATATTTTTGAGCCGGACCTGTGCGAGTTCTTCAAGGCTCTCATCAAAGAGTACAGGCTTGAGCCCACGGATCTGCTGCTCGAGATCACCGAGTCCGTCTACGCGGACGAGCCGGATCAGATGATAGCAGTCATAGAGGAGCTGAGGGCGGCTGGCTTTAAGATAGAGATGGACGACTTCGGTTCCGGTTATTCCTCGCTGAACATGCTGGCAATGCTGCCCATAGACTACCTGAAGCTGGATATACGCTTCCTGCAGAATCTGGGGGACAGCAGGAAGAAGCTCATGATGATAAAACTCATGCTCGACATCGCAAAGCACCTGGAGGTGCCTGTAGTTGCCGAAGGCGTCGAGACTCAGGATCAGTACATGATGCTGCGCGACCTGGGCTGCGACATCATCCAGGGTTACTATTTCGCCAAGCCGCTTCCGCCGGCTGAATTCGAGAAGGATCTGAAGGAGGCAAATAATGCTTAACATAAACACACTGAAAGAATTCGGAGCCAACACTGAAGAAGCTTTAAAGCGCTGCATGAACAATGAAGCTTTTTACCTCCGCCTGGTCAAGATGGCTGCAGATGACAAGAATTTCGGAAAGCTTCCGGCCGCGCTTGAAGCAAAAGACTGGAAGGGCGCCTTCGAGGCGGCTCACGCCCTCAAAGGAATACTCGGGAACCTCGCTCTTACACCCATACTTAAGCCCGCCGTGGAGATCACCGAGCTCCTCAGGCCGCTTGAGCCTGTTGAGCCCGCGCAGTACGAAGATCTCCTTTCGCAGATAAGCACCGCCAAAGCAGCCCTCGACGCCCTCATTACCAAATAGATTTCAGGCACCGCGGGCACCACAGGGACTGTTCTTCCGGTGCCGGGAACGATCATTGCTGAATGGATGTTTGCAGGAAAAACAACAGCATTAAGGTGCTTTTGGGCAGTATCCTGGCGGTACTGCTCCTTTGCCTGCTTGTATCCTGCGGCCCCTCGTCCGAGCCGGCAAAGCAGAACAACACCGCCCAGGAGAACGCTGCCGGCAATGGTCAGTCCGGGCAGAACGATCAGCCTGTCCGCACCGAACCAATACTCCTGATGCCCCAGGCTTCCGGCACAGCAGTCATGGAGAACAACAGGGCAGTCATAGACTACTCGCATATCTCCGACGGCTACGTCATGGTGATGTACAAGGAGGAGACCGACAAGGACCTCAAAGTGCAGATCAAGTGCTCGGCCGACACTTACGTCTTCAGCATAAGGCAGGGTGAGTGGAACACCTTCCCCTTAGGCAACGGCAGCGATAAGTACACCGTGCAGGTGTGCAGGAACATAGAGGGAAAGCAGTACGCGGTGATGCTCGCTGCGAGCTTCGACGCGGTGCTTACCGACGAGTTCGCGCCCTTTCTCAGACCGAACCAGTACGTGAACTATGAGAACGCCCCGAACACCCTGGAACTGGCGGCGGAACTCATGAGCCACCGTACCGCGCTTCTTGAAAAGGTCGAGCTCGTGTACAACTACGTCGTGGGGAATTTCTCCTACGACAAGGCGCTCGCGCAGACCGTGAAGAGCGGCTATCTCCCGGATCTGGACGCGGTGCTGGAAAAGCGCAGAGGCATATGCTTCGACTACGCAGCCATAATGACGGCCATGCTCAGGAGCCAGGGCGTGCCATGCAAGCTGGTCACCGGGTACGCGGGTGAAGCCTATCACGCATGGATAAGCGTGTGGTCGGAGACAGAAGGCTGGATCAACAGCGTCATCTATTTCGACGGCAAAGAGTGGAAGCGCATGGATCCCACCTTTGCCTCTACGGGCCGCAACGACCCGAATATAAACGAGATCATCGGAGACGGAAGCAACTATCTGGAGAAATATTTCTATTAGGGAGACCTGAATATGGAGAACACCAAACTGAAACTCAGCTATGAAGAGATAGGATCGATGTGCGGCAGCCTCGCGCTGCTGCTGCATTCGGGCACGGGCAGTGCGGACGCGCTGACGCTTCTGGCGGAGGACGTGGCAAGCCCGAAACTGGCTGAAAAACTGAAGGATATGGCGCTTGAGGCAGACCTTGGAACGCCGCTGTCGCAGCTGTTCGGCGCAGACGAGTCCTTCCCGCCGTACCTCAAGTCTTTGCTTGAGGTAGGCGAGCGCACCGGCCGCACCGAGGAGTCGCTGCAGTCGCTGGCGGACTACTACTACGACCAGGCAAGGCTCTCGGAGAACCTCCGTGATGCCCTGGTCTACCCCTCGATACTGCTGGTGATAATGCTGCTGGTGGTGGGCGTGCTGCTTGTGAAAGTGCTGCCTATATTCGATGAGGTGTACAGACAGCTTGGCACGAGCCTTACAGGCGTTGCCGGAGGGCTGCTTGCGCTTGGGCAGGGCATATCGAAGATAATGCCTGTAATAGCTGTCCTGATGATAGTGATAGTCGTATTCGTGCTGCTTTTCGCAAATTCTGAGAGCTTCAGAAACAAAGCCGTGGATCTCTGGAGAAAGCGCAGGGGCACGAAGGGCCTTGCGTGGAAGATCGCTTCGGCTCACTTCGCCCAGGCGTTTGCCATGGGGCTTTCTTCGGGGCTTCCCACGGAGGAATCCATTGAGCTTGCCGGAAACGTAATGTCCGGCATCCCGGCCGCCAAGGAGCAGTGCGACAAGTGCCTGAACATGATAGCGGACGGCACTCCGCTTCCGGACGCCCTGGCCGAGACCAGGCTTTTGCCGTCGACAGACGCCAGGCTGCTTTCGCTCGCCTTAAAGAGCGGCTCGGCGGACAGCAGCGTCCGGGACATCTCGGAGCGCCTCACCGCCGGCGGCGAGCGCTCCATAAGGCTTGCCATAAGCCGCGTGGAGCCGGCTCTTGTCATCGCCGGCTGCATACTCGTGGGGCTCATACTGCTCTGCGTGATGCTGCCTCTCATGAACATAATGTCTGCGATTGGATAGAACGATGAAAACGCTGAAAGGCATTTTAAAAACAATACTGCCTCTGGTGATAGCCGTTGCTGTCCTTCTGATCGTGACGACGGCTGCCGGCAACCTTTCAAAAGGAAGCCGCACCGAGGAGAAGGAGCACCTTGAGGACGCTCTCAGGCGGGCTGCGGTCTCGTGCTACGCCTGCGAGGGCTTCTTCCCGCCTGACCTTGATTACATCAAGGCCAACTACAGCGTGCAGGTAGACGAAGAGCATTTCAAGGTCTTCTACGAGATCTTTGCCGAGAACATAATGCCGGACATCAATGTGGTAGTGCGCAATGAACAGGGAAAGTAACTCAAAATTCGACCTCTTCGCAGTGCTCCTGCTGCTGTGCGCCTTCTCGGTGGCAGTGCTTTCGCTGCTTCTGACCGGCGCCGGCACCTACAAGGGCATAACGCAGGAGGGAAGGGCTGCGCAGGACATGCAGACCGAAGCGCTGTACATCAGCCAGCGCGTGTTTTCCGCGCGCTCCTGGGAGGACGTCAGCGCCGCCAGGTACGGCGGTACAGATTGCCTCGAGATAAAGAGCGAAGCCGGCGGGGAGACCTGGGTCACCCGCGTCTACTGCCATGACGGCTGGCTCATGGAGCTCTTCTCGGTCTCCGACATGCCGTTCGATCCCGCAGCCGGCGAGAAGGTGGCGAAGGCGTCATCCCTGACCGTCACCCGGACGGACGAGCTTCTTAACGTGCGCCTCGAGACGGAAAGCGGCGTCAGCGTCCTTCCGTTTGCGCGGAAAGGAGGCGGAAAGTGAAGAACAAGTCTGCTTTAAGCCTCATGGAGCTTTTGATAATGGTTCTGGTTTTCCTGCTTGCAGCTGCGCTCTGCGTGCGGGTCTTCGTGTATTCGCGTCTTAAGTCCGCGGACGACGAGCTTTCGGCTCAGGCCGAAAGGCAGGCTCAGACCACTGCTGAGCTCATAAAAGCCGCAGAAGGGGACTTTGCCAAAGCCTCCGAAATGCTTAAGGACAGTAACGGAATGAAGGCCGGCACCGCGTACGGGGCAAACGGGGAGCTTCTGGAGTTTGAATTCAGCGAGAACTGGGAGCCGCATTCGCCGTTTTCGGCTGTGCATTACAGCTATCTGGTCAAAGCGAAAAAAAAGACGGAAGGGTATCTGGGCACCGCTGACATAGTGGTCCTGGACGTTTCCGGCAAGGAGCTGTACCGGCTCACCGCCAGCTGGCAGGAGGCGAAGAAATGAGACGATTAAGGAAAGAACGCTCATCCGGCTCCGCGCCGGCCATAACAGGCGCATCTTCGCTGCTGGTCATCTTCTCGGTGCTCTGCCTTACGGTCTTCGCGCTGCTGTCTTTAAGCACCGTATCCGCAAACCACAGGATCACGGAGAAGAATACTCAGGCGCTTAAAGCCTACTATCAGGCCGAGGAGGAGGCCAACCGCACGCTCGCGCAGCTTCGCGAAGGAAGGGTTCCTTCAGGCGTCCGCGCTGGGCGGGCCGAGGTCTTCGAAGACAGGGGAGAAGAGTCCGTCTACGAATACAGCTGCCGCATTTCAGATACCCAAAGCCTAATGGTGACCGTCTGGATCGATGCAGAAGACGGCACCGGGGACTACAAAGTGCTTCGCTGGCAGCAGGTCAGCACCTACGACTGGGAAAACGACGAACACATTCCGGTCTACACCGGGGAATAGGAGAATTGCGATGGAACTTAAAGAATACCTCAGCTGGGCAGTTGAAAACGGCGCGTCCGACATCTTCATGGTTGCCGGCACTCCGCTGAGCATCAAGAAGGACGGCCGCCTGTTAAGCTACGGCGGCGACAAGCTTATGCCTGCAGCAGTAGCGGAGCTGATCGAGAACATCTACACGCTCGCGAAGCGTCCGATGGACCGCTTTGCGGCAAGCGGCGACGATGACTTTTCATTCGCGGTCGGCGGCCTTGCGCGTTTTCGCGTGAACACCTACATGCAGCGCGGTTCCATGGCCTCGGTGATAAGGGTCGTGAACTTCGAGATCCCCGACTGGCGCAGCATGGGCATCCCTGAGCAGGTCATACGCCTTGCCGACATCCGAAGCGGCATGGTCCTGGTGACCGGCACTGCCGGCAGCGGCAAGTCCACTACGCTGGCCTGCATAGTCGAGGAGATCAATTCCACCCGCGACTGCCACATAGTTACACTCGAAGACCCCATCGAATACCTGCACCGCAACAAGCGGGGCATAGTTTCGCAGCGCGAGATCGCGATCGACACGCGCGACTCGCTCTCGGGCCTTCGCGCCTGCCTGCGGCAGGCTCCCGACGTCATCCAGCTCGGCGAGATGCGCGACCGCGAGACCATCAGCACTGCCATGACGGCCGCCGAGACCGGCCACCTGCTGCTCGCCACCCTGCACACCAAGGGTGCCGTCAATACCATAGACCGCATCATCGACACCTTCCCGCCAGAGCAGCAGAGCCAGATCCGCATCCAGCTCGGCAGCGTGCTGCAGACTGTTGTCTGCCAGCAGCTTCTGCCCGGCGTGGACGGCGGCTGCGTCCCGGCCTTCGAGATCATGACCATGACCCCTGCCGTCAAAAGCCTCATCCGCGAGGGCAAGACCCACCAGATCGACAACGCCATCGCTTCCGGCGCAGCCGACGGCATGATCAGCATGGACCAGTCCATCTTCGCCCTCTTTAAGGCCGGCCGCATCAGCGCCGACACCGCCCTCTCCCACGCCGTAAACACCGAACAGATGCAGCGTCGGATAGGAAGGTAGGGCAGCCGTCATCCCTGACCGTGTGCAGCGGCAGATCGCGAAGTGTGCTGTAAAATATTTCCAATTTGATATTGACATTAAAGCATATGCGTGCTATATTGTGGCTGAAAGAAATTGATCAGCCACAAAAATCGATTTCACCAAAATACCCGGGAGGTCGGTCCCGGGTTTTTTACTGGTTGCCAGCATTAACGTTCTATCCATTTGCAGATGTGAGGTGTACTCCAAAAAGCGCATAATACCAAAGTGGAATAGTCAAAATCGTTGACTTTTATGCTGTTTTATGACAAAATGCAAAATGGGTACAGGTTGTGTGCTCTGTTTTGCGTTAAAAAAATCGCATGAAGGGTCAAAAAACCCGCATCTTTGCGGCTTTTCGGGCAAATCGGGCCCATAGCAATAAACCTGTTCCCGGCGACGCTTTGCGTGACGCCCAGGCTGCTAGAATAAGTCACGAGAGGATGAAAATCATCCTCGAGCGGCAGGCAGCAAGGCCGCAGCTGCCGGATCGTTCCAAGGCAGCAAGGTACAAGATAACATACGGAGTTCCATGAAGAAAATCACATGGAAAAACAGAATAACGGCACTGCTCCTGGCAGTCTTCATGACCATCGGCATCCTGCCCGCGCAGGTCTATGCAGCAGATGGTGAGGAAGCTGCCGATCTTGGCGTGCTGTCGTCGCTCTCGTCCGAGGGCTCCGTTTCCGCTCCGGATATCGCCGGCGAGCAGGTCACCCTCGTGGAGCAGTCCATCCGCGCTCATATCATCAGCGTTAGGGGCGAAGCGGTGGAGGTAAAGGCTGGGCCGCAGCCTGAAGCCGAAAAGAGCGAGCCTGAAGCTGAAGCCGTTATGACAGAGGCTCCGGTCGATGAGGCCGAGAATACTGAACCCGCTGCAGAGCTTGTTGAAGAAAAGATCGAAGAGCCTGCTGAAGAAAAGATCGCAGAGCCGGAGCTTGCAGTCAAGTCCGAGCCGGCCGTTACCAGAGAGCTTTCCCCGAAAAAGTCCGTCGAGATAAAATCTACCGATACCAAGTCTGTAGAATCATTCGATAAGGCTGATGCAGCTGCTGCAGAACCTGAGCTTGGATCTGGATCATCGCCCGATACTGCAGACGCAGAGCCCGCGGGTGAAACCCTTGAAATCAGCGACCCAGCACCCGCAAAGGCCGCCGCCCCCGCAAAGTCTTCCGCAGAAGAACCAGCGGAGCAGAAGAGCGAAGAGCCGGCCGCTGCGGAGCCGGAAGCTCAGAAGAACGCAGATCCCGAGGATCAGAGCAGCGAAGCTCCCGCAGACAATAATGCAGAAGAACCCGAATCCACAGAGCCTCAGGAGCAGCCTTCCGACACTTCCGCCAACACGGAGCCTGCAGACACTTCCGCCAACACGGAACCTGCAGACAACTCAGAACAGTCCGCAGATGCCGAAGCCCCTGCCGAACAGCCGGCGGAGCAGCCATCTGAAGAGCCTGTAACGCAGCCTGCGGCTGCAGAAGCTCCTGCCGAGCCGGAGGTCACCCTCAGCGGAAAACTGCCCGCAGAAGGCATAGTCACCGCAAGGCCCGTAGAGCCCGAAATCGCCGATTTGAGCCCCATTGCGGCCTTCGACATAAAAGTATACGCCAACAGCGAAAAACTCGCGTCAGACAGCCCTTGGCAGCCCCAGGAGCCCATTCAGGTGCGCATCCAGAGCGACGCCCTCGCAGGCCGCACCGATGCCCTCGACATCTACCACATCCCCGACGGCTCCACCACCCCCGAGTACGTCACCACCGTCCAGGCTGCAGACTCCGCCGTCGAGTTCTCCGCCGCCAGCTTCAGCGTGTACGTAGTCGTGGACCACGAAGAGACCGGCACCGTCGTTACACCCAGAGTGGTGTTCCACTTCATAGCCAGCGGTGCGACAGAACACGGCAGCGGTTCCACGGCATACTATGAAGGAACTCCTTACGAGTTTAAGAATAAGGGCGTGGAGAATAGCTCCACTGATCCTGTAACTTACTATACCCAGACCACCCAGATCCTCAAAAATGGTGAGTCTCTGGAACTGATAACAGACCCGACGAACCAGGGGACCAAGCTGTTCTATGGCTGGTACGTGGTCGATCCGAAAGTCATCAGTGGAACAACAGACGATTATGGTATCGGTACATCCGATGGCAAACTGTATTACAGCTGGCCAACGGCTCCGGATTCCATCGCTTTTGAATCCGCGATCTCAATAACTGAGAGCAATGTAAGCATTGGCTATACTGTACTCTGGACACTGAAAGTAGTCAGCGGTGCCGGCGCAGTTGAAGCTGAGGGAAATGTTCATGTATTCCTTGCGCCGCTGTTTGAAAACTACAACTTTGTAAACTTCATGCTCCATCCAAAGGGTGGTGACGGTACAGTAATGACCCGTAAGCTGATTGCTAAGGGTTCTTCCGAAAATGTGGAAGTAAAGATCAGTGATATCCGTTCCACAAGCACGGATCCCGTACATCTGATCTTCACAGGCTGGGAGTACAACGCCGGTACAGAACTGAATCCGGATTGGCAAGAGATTCAGACAGTGGACTACACAGGGGCGGAAATAAAGGCTTCCGGAAGGGACGGAACATATCTTACCGTTGATCTTAGTGACACAACAAGTATAGATCTCTATCCAGTATTCATCGAGGCGCGCTGGGTGGATTTCTTCTCAGGAGTCAGCGGTGGGGGCGCGAGTTATGTTGCGTCACGCTTCAGGGAATCCTGGGGGACACCGGAAAATCCTCCTGCGGGAATGACTGAGAATAACGAAAGAAACGTCTTTACAACTCTGGATACTTCAGCCCGTACAGGCTATGACTTTGAAGGCTGGTACGCTTTTGCTAAAACCGATGAACATACCGGCGAGATCACAAATCTGTCAACACCTGCGGATGTCGAGATCAGCTATATCACAGGCAGCAACGATAACTATGCGACTCACACGGTCACTGTAAATACTACAGCGATCCGGATCTCAAATAGTGGCAGCATCGACTACAGCGGAACCCTGTATCTAACAGATAATGGTAATGATACCGGTACTATTGGAAGCAGCGGAGATTATGCGCTGTTCGGCGAGGGATCTTCCGCAGGCGTCCTTAAATTCTACAATGCTTTGGACATGTGGATATACTGCGCATGCAAATCCGAAAGATGATTACACTGCCAGTGCAGTAAAGGTCATCACAACAACAGAGTTGAACAGCCAGTCCGGCACGATAGGCAGCACCTTCGCATCTGGATCTACCATTTCTTTGGCTCAGCTGCAGCTGTATACTGACAGCTCTATCAGCGTTTTGGCAAGAGAGTATCTTGATGAGGCTGGCGCGGTCCTCGCGGGCGAGGAGAAATTTTACGATCTGAATACGTCTCTGTCCAACACTTCCGTTACCATCAGGGGCGACGGCAGCTCGGTGTTTAACGTGTATTTCGAGCGCAAGACCTTCAAGCTCGTCTTCCACATCGGCCGCGACGGGTATGTTAAGCAAAACGGCCAGCAGAAAGAAGAGTTCGTGGATCCTTCAAATCCTGACTACAAACCTGATCAATACGATTCTTCATACGATATCTATCACTGGGATGGCAACTGGATCCAGTTTATGTTTGACGATAGCAAGATTACAAATGCTCCTCCTGCTGGATTGGGATATGTTAAAGGCCCAACAGCGAAGTCGTACAGCGGCGTTTTCAGCATGACTTATACAGATCCTGTTACAGGTGCTACCAAAACAGCTACCTCGGCGTATGTCACTACTTCTGAAAATGTTTTGGGTAACTACGTCCCTGGAGATGACGAGAACGTCTATGTCATCACAGCCAAGTATGGTGCCTACATTGCAGATATTTGGCCTACACCCACCAACAGCAACTTTACCTTTACGGATCCCACAGGATCTTCTAAGACTATGTATACCTGGGCAGCATATTATGACAGCCTTTACTGCTATAATGCTCACCACCGTCCGAAT
This sequence comes from uncultured Bacillota bacterium, assembly GCA_947302945.1. Taxonomy (GTDB): domain Bacteria; phylum Bacillota; class Clostridia; order Peptostreptococcales; family Anaerovoracaceae; genus RUG13409. The sequence goes on along the minus strand of CAMYWZ010000007.1, from coordinate 2,995 downwards.
AATGGTGATAAACAAAACAACAACCCTGATATAAATGGCGTTTACGAGTACATGTCAGCGGAATTATGTACGAACCGAGCGGGGAATGATATCATCAACCAAAACTGCGTACATCATATAGTAGCCTATTTCGGAGACAAGAGCAATGTGTCCGAGAAGCATAAATATGAAGCTGTGGAAGGAACTTATGATCCGAGCGTCAGCCTGGTGTCTGGAGCGGATTTAGCGAGTTATGCGCGCACGTCATGGAGTGAAGAGCAAAACAAAGACGGAAGCGTAATCTCGGGTAACAATTTCTATCAGAGCGGCGATGCATATGATGTTATATCCAATGTTGCGCCAAGGTTCCAGCTTGGCTGGGAGTTTGACGGCTATGAGTATATTTACAGTTGTTATAATAACAATGACGTCTATTTCTTCTATTGCCCCAAGCAGTACACTCTGACCTTCAACATCGGGTCCACACCGCAGGTCGATACGTATTACTATACGCAGCCTCTTGCCGGGGCTAATAAATATACTGGTTTAGTAACGGTACCAGAAGGCTATTATTTTGCAGGATGGTATACCAACGCGGAAGGGGTAGGCAGCAGATTTGATTTTGCCAGCGAAACCATGCCCGCCCAGAACGTAGTGCTTTATCCTATCCTTAAGGTGCTTCAGTATACTGTCAAGATCGACCCCAACGGCGGTGTGATAGACCACAGGGCAAAATCGTCTACGGCAACATATTTTACCGGGAATTACGGAACTCCTGTCGGTGAATACTCTGTTGAACGGGAATTTATTAAGCTCAACAGCAAAGAGCTGGATTCGGGCGACCCGACCTACTACACCGGTACAAAATACTACTATATCAATACGCAGCGCAAAGGTGTCGCTTCCGAAGGCTCCTGGGGCCTTCCTTCAGATCTGCGCAACGCTTTGTATTTGACAGAATCCGGGCTCGATACATACTATAATTGGTATGTTACAAAAATGACCGCAGCTATGGCTGAGACGGATGCTTATGGTAATCCCTACTGGACAGGAATTCAAATACTTTCCAAGTCTGAGTTTATCGCAACATATGCAGATTATCCTTACCGTCAGGTAAGCGGCGAGCATTACACATTCATGGGCTGGTATCAGGTTTATGATAACGGCTCGGTGGCATCAATGCCGTATAACTTTAACGATCCGGTCCATGGTCCTCTTGAGCTGCGTGCACTGTGGCGTCTGGACGGAGGGTACTATGTGCAGTATAATCCGTACTTCTATGAAGACGACGGCGCCGGAAGTGTAACTGTCATCGCAGGTGAGCTGGAAGACTGGACGGATCCTGCCAATCCCACGAATCAGCTCTATGCTGACCAGACTCCTACGCATATCTTACGCGCTCCGACAAACACTACGCCCGGCTGGGTATTCCGCGGATGGCGTGTGGTAAAAGCAAACGGAACGAGTACATATCAGGGAAACACGTATACGAACTGGGAGCCGTTCCAGCTTGATTCCAACAACCAGCCGATTTACTATCAGCCAGGTGATAATTTCACGATCGACGCAGATCTTGTGACTGATTCTGATACTTATGGCGGAATAATCCACATGCAGGCATACTACGAGCGTGAAGCTCAGACATACCGCCGCCCGGACGTTACCAACCTGATCCTGGATGCGAACGATGCCTACGGCCACGGATATGTCAACACATTAGATCCGACTGATCTTCCTGCGTTTGCAGGTCCCGGCAGCATAGATATCAATAATACAAGTGAACTGTATACAGACACACATTCTGTTACTCATCCGACGCAGGTTTTGTTCGGCGATTTCCAGTCTAACCTGGCACTGCACCTGTTCCAGTACTCCACCACTAAGACTTTCGGAGGCAATACTGGGACGAACTTCTTTACCAGCGAGGATGGTTACCTGCTGATCGGTTTCGACGAGAACGAGAACCCTGCCAGCCCGACTACTGGTAAAGCATATGTTCCTGCGTTTGCTGCAGATTCAATTGCTGCCGTCACGAGAAACGAGACAAATAAGGTTCTCTACGCCATGTGGGAGCCCATGGTTTACGTTACATTTGTCAATACCACCGATGCGCCGATCACTGTTGAACTGAGCGGTACGAACAGCGCTGTCAGCATCGTCAACGAGGTCACCGGTGAGTTTGACCGTGAGGCAGCTACGACTACTATCACCATTCCGGCAAAGACAGCTGGAGCTGACGGCCGTGTTAAGGTCGTCCTGCCCAACGGCGCAGGCGAGACTCTTACCGCGATCGGCACCGGCGAGACTGAGAAAAAATACGGTCAGACGGTGATCTACACCGGAACGCTTGTGACCGACGCTGAAGGCATTGTTGTCACCTATACGGAGATTCCGGACAGACAGGTGCTGTTTGATGTCAATGGTGGTATATGGAATGAAACTTCCGACAGATATAGTAACGCTGGGGGAGATTTGTATGCCATTGATGAGGACGAGACCAACAGCAGCATTTTCCCTCCGAAAGACCCGACACTCAGCAACAAGATCTTCATCGGCTGGACCACAAATGCTGATATTGCAGCATGCACAGATTTCAGCAGCACTGATCCCGTTCAGTTTGGTACCGGCACCAATGAGATCACTATTACTCCGGATGCGAACGATATTGTCCTCGACAAGGTTAGAAGCGATTATATTTGGGATACCAACACTGAGCCGCCCTATGACCAGACCCTGTATGCAGTGTGGAGCGACGCTGTTACAGTGACGTTTGATATCGCATATTCTGACAGTGGAAGTCAGATTCATACTTGGAATGGACCCATTGTTGAAACTGTAGAAAAACCATATGTTTACTATCAGAGCAATCCTACAGATAGAAACATTACCTATACAATGGCAAAGGGTGATAAGGTACCTAAGCCAAGTGATCCGACTGTGATAACGCTTTCTTCACCCGATACATCTTCTTGGGTATTTATCAAATGGTTGATTTCGGATAATAACACAAGTGGGT
>CAMYWZ010000006.1 GCA_947302945.1 uncultured Bacillota bacterium | reverse complement strand
CTTCCTGTCTTTCTGTATCAGAGCCCAGAACTCCAGGGATACCGCCTGCGCGAAGCAGTAGTCGATGTAGTAGAAGGGACTCGAGTAGATGTGGTGCTGCCTCTGCCAGTTCTCGCCGTCGGAGTAGAAGGGGATCTCGCCGTCGACCTTAAGCCAGGGCATGTAGACTCCCAGAAGCCTCTTCCAGCAGTCGTGGCGCTGCCTCGGGGTCCAGTCCGGATTGGCGTAGACTTCGTGCTGGAAGTGGTCCACGAGCGTGCCGTAGGGGATGAACGTCAGAGCCCCGCACAGGTGGCTGTAGAGGAACTTCCTCGCGTCTTTGCCGAAGAAATCCTTTGCGAAAGTCTCGCCGAAGAACTCCATGGACATCGAGTGCACTTCACAGGCTTCCATGCTGGGCCAGATGTAGCTTCTTGGGATGCGGTCCCTGTTGGTGTAATCGGCAAAGGCGTGTCCGGCTTCGTGGGTGATGACTTCCACGTCGTGCTGGGTGCCGTTGAAATTCGCGAAGATGAAGGGCACTCCGTAGTCGGGGATGTCTGTGCAGTAGCCGCCGGACTGCTTGCCTTCGGTGGAGAGCACGTCCAGAAGTTCATTTTCGAGCATCATGCGGAAGAACGCGGAAGTTTCGGGGGAAAGATCGTCGTAGAAGCGCTTTCCGGCCTCGAGGAGCTCGTCCGGACCTCCTGCCGGCTTGGGGTTGCCTGAGCGGAACTCCAGGACCATGTCCGCATAGGACAGCGGGTAGGACTTGCCGAGGCGCTTTGCCTGCACTTTATAGATCTTGTCAGCCACGGGCACCAGATACTTTACGACTGCGGCGCGGAACTTTTCCACGTCTTCCTTGGTGTAGCAGTTGCGGCCCATGCGGTAGTAGCCGAGCGTGGTGTAGCCTTCGTAACCGAGCTTTTTACCCATCTCGTCCCTGAGGTGCACCAGCTTGTCGTAGTATTCGTCGAACTTCGGCTGATTCTCCTTGTACCAGCTGCCTTCCGCGACGAATGCTTCCTTGCGGGTGGCGTCGTCCGGATCTACCTTGAAGGGACCGAGCTGAGCAAGGGTGTAGGTCTTCCCGCGGAAGGGGATCTGCGCGCTTGCCAGCAGCTTTTCGTACTCCTGGGTGAGGTCGTTCTCCTGCTGCATCATCGGGACTATCTCGGGCGAGAAGGTCTTGAGCGAGATCTCCGTGTTTATGAACATCAGGTCTCCGAACTCCTTCTCGAAGTCCTTTCTGAACGGGCTTTTGAGAAGCTGAAGGTTCCAGGCCTGGGAATATTCCTCGACCTCCGGAAGGGCCTGGTTGTAGTACAGGCACTCGTCTTCGTAGAATTTGACGCGGGTGTCGATGCTGTGGCGCACCTGGGCCAGCGTGACCATGGTCTGCCAGTGCTTGTCCGCTTCCTCCATTTTAAGGAAGACGGCCCTGGCTTCTTCGTAGGTTTTGGCCTCGCCGAGCTCTTTCGTGAAAGAGGCGATGGTCTTCTTTGCCTCTTCGCAGTCGAAGCGGCTGTAGGGCATGTCCTTGAATTTCATATATATCATCCTAAAAACGTTTTCCTGTGTATGGGGCAGGGCCCGAGCTTTTTTATACCTTCGTAATGCGCTGCGGTGCCGTAGCCCTTGTTTGACTCAAACGCGTAGCCCGGCCATATCTTTGCCATGGCTTCCATCTCTCGGTCCCTTGTGACCTTGGCTATGATGCTTGCGGCTGCTATCGATACGGAACGCGCGTCGCCCTTGATCAGGGCTGTCTGCGGCATCTGAAGCCCTTTGAGAGTGACGGCGTCTATAAGCACGTGATCCGGGCGCGCCGAAAGGGCGCCGATGGCGTCCAGCATGGCTTCCTTTGTGGCTTCGAGTATGTTGATCTCGTCTATTCTTGCGGGTTCTCTGCGTCCTACGGCCCAGCATACGGCGGCTTCTTTGATCTGATCGAAGAGCTCGTCTCTTTTTTTGGGCGTGAGCTTTTTCGAGTCGTCCACTCCGAGCAGCGAGAAATCGTGGGGCAGTATTACCGCAGCCGTTACAACAGGCCCTGCCAGCGGACCTCTTCCGACCTCGTCCACCCCCGCGATGAATTCCTTGCCCGAATCCCACAGCTGTCTCTCAAACTGCAGCATCTCATCAAGGCGTATCTTCTGTTTTTCAAGCCGTTCTTCTTTAGTCATATCCGTTTTTTTTGATCAAGCCGCTTCCCTGACTCGGGTGACATTAAGGGGGACCGCTGGCTTTCGCCTAAGTGAAAGCCAGTGGATAGGCGGCTGGTTCGGCACCGTAGAGAACCGTCCCTGAAAGTGCCGGGGAGAACCGTCCCCATTATATCACAAAAATGGGCCGGATGGCAGGAAAATGGGCGGAACTAGATATAGTGGGTCGCGGCAGAAGAGGCACAAGATGTTGAAAATGGCCGGGAACGTTTGTTTTTCAAGGCTTTTCGGGTGCAGAAAAGTGAAAAAAGTGGTTTAAAATCCCACAAATTTTCAAAAAATCGCTTGATAAATGGTGCTTGGTGGTGTAAAGTGGTGGTACACAAGCTAAAAGTGGCTGAATGCCCCGTTTAGCGTCTCTCCGAAAACGGAAAAGGCCCTCGTCAAGGGCCGAAAGGGAAGTACTCACCATGCTGATGGGCAGCTATCAAAACTCAATAGACGCCAAAAGCCGCGTCATCATACCCGCCAAGCTCCGCGAAGAGCTCAAAGGCGGCTGTGTGCTGACCAAAGGCCTGGACGAGTGCCTCATCATCTATCCGATGGACACCTGGGACGCTCAGCTTAAAAAGCTGGCCGAGCTCCCCAGATCGGACGAGTACGCAAGGGCATTCATACGCTATATCCTGGCTAACGCCACAGACTGCGAGATAGACCGTCAGGGCAGGCTCCTGATACCGGCGAACTACAGAGAAGACGCCGGCATCGTAAGGGACGTCGTCACGATAGGCATGCTCGACAGGATAGAGCTCTGGGCCAAGGAGGTCTACGACGGATCGGCAAGCGGAGGAAAACTCTCCGCGAAGGATCTGGCGAAGTTCTCCGAGTCCTACAAGGTGTAGGAGGATGGAGTTCTCTCACGTACCGGTGCTTTACGACCAGGTCATGGAAGGCCTGGCCGTAAAGCCGGAAGGCATCTACGCCGACGGTACGCTCGGAGGCGCAGGCCATTCGTCAGGGATATGCGAAAGGCTTGGGGAAAACGGTCACCTGATAGGTATAGACCGGGACGCGGACGCTCTAAGGGCCGCTGCGGAGAGACTAAAGAGTTTCAACTGCCGCATCAGTCTTGTGAAGAGCAATTATTCGGACATCAAACTGGTACTTTCACAGCTCGGAGTATCAGCGCTGGACGGCGCGCTTCTGGACCTGGGCGTCTCGAGCTTTCAGCTCGACAACCCCGAAAGAGGCTTCTCGTACATGCACGACGCTCCGCTGGACATGCGCATGGACGCGGAAAGCAGTCTGACGGCCGAGGACGTGGTGAACGGCTATACCCAGGAACAGCTGGCTGAGATCATCAGCAGCTACGGAGAAGAGCGCTGGGCGGCGCGCATCGCGCAGTTCATCGCGCAGGAGAGGAAAAACAAGAGGATAAAGACCACTTACGAGCTGGTAGACGTCATAAAGGCTGCCGTCCCGGCCTCCGCAAGAAGAGAAGGTCCGCATCCCGCAAAGCGCACGTTTCAGGCGCTGCGTATCGAAGTCAACGACGAGCTGGGGCATCTTGAAAGGGCTCTTACGGACTTCATAGACGTGCTGGCGCCCGGTGGAAGGTTTGCTGTCATCAGCTTCCACTCGCTGGAGGACCGCATCGTAAAGGAAACGTTCGCAAAAAGGCTCGACCCCTGCATATGTCCCCCGGATTTCCCGGTGTGCGTGTGCGGAAGAAAGCCCGACGTGAAAAAGGTCACTAAAAAGCCGGTCACGGCTGACAGCAGGGAGCTTGAGCGCAACCCCAGATCAAGGAGCGCCAAGCTGAGGGTAATAGAGAAACTGTAGTTCAAAAGAGGTTTGGAAAAGCGCAGATGACAAGGACGCTTGGATACAAGGTAAAAATCTTAATACTGATCTTGATAGCCTGCGCGTTCTGCGTCGGACTGGTGTATCTGAATGCACTGTCATCGAAGCTCCAGTACGACATCAACAGCATCAACAACAAGATAACGGAGGCAAGCTGGCAGATAAGGAACCTGGAAGTCTCCGTAAAGAGACAGACGAACATCACCAATCTCGAGGCTAAAGCAGCCGCGATAGGTATGGTATATCCCGGTTTCAGCGATATAGTGTACCTGCGCGGGGAAACACCGAAGGTACAGGATTTCGCTGTAGCATTGAAAGAGAATATCTACCGATGAGTCAGAAAGCGCCGGTGACTCCACGCGGCGCTGTTTTTTATATTAACGGCAGGCAATGAAAGGCGGATTTTTTGCTGAAGTAAGGAAAACAAAGGCAAATTACAAGAGCAGGAGAAGGATCATGCTGATCTTTGCTTTTGCTGCTTTTGTATTTACAGCGCTTGCTCTGCGCCTGGGCTGGCACATGATGATCAAGGGCGATGAGTACGCTCTTAAGGCCAACAAGCAGCAGACCACGGACAAGGTGGTCACCGCTGTCAGAGGCGACATTTTAGACTCCTCCGGCTATCAGATAGCCATAAGCGCTACCACCCACACCATCTGGGTGCGTCCTGCCACAGTCAGGAAGAACGGCAAGAGCGACGCGGAGATCGAAGGCAACGCCCGCGTAGAATCAAGGCAGCTTGCTGAGATCCTGGGTCTTGCCGAAGACAGCATCTACAATACCATAACCTCTGACAAGGTCCTTGTCAGGCTCGCGAAGTTCGTGGACGACGAGACTACCGAAGCCGTAAGGAAAGCGAATCTTTCCGGCATAGAGATAGTTCAGGACGTAAGGCGCTACTATCCCCTTGGGGCGTTCGCCTGCCAGGTCCTCGGAATAACCAACGACGACGGCGACGGCATGACGGGCCTCGAGCTTTTCTATGACCGCTATCTTTCCGGCATCAACGGAAGATGGATCACCAGAAAGGACAACAAGAAGAACTCGCTCGTCTACGGAGACAGCAAGTACTTCGGCGCCCAGGACGGCTACACCATAGTCACGACCATAGACCAGAACATACAGAACCTGGTCGAGGCGAAAGTCGCCGAGTACCTTGTAAAGAACAGGGCAGACAGGGTCTCATGCATAGTCATGGATCCCAACACCGGCGAGATACTTGCCATGGCCCAGTCTGACGAGTTCGACCCCAACAGCCCGCGCGATCCCCAGCCCGGAGACGAGGAAGTATTCTACTCCATGTCCGACACCGAGAAGGTGGCCTACTGGAATAAGCGCTGGAGGAGCTTCTGCATAAGCGACACCTACGAGCCGGGCTCGACTTTCAAGCTGGTAACTACAGCCATAGGGCTTGATACAGGCGCGTGCCATCTCGGAGATGAGTATTACTGCAAAGGATTCACGTATATCCAGGGCTGGCCGCAGATGATAAGGTGCTGGCTCTACCCCAGGGCGCACGGACAGGAGACCCTGGAACAGGCTGTCTGCAATTCGTGCAACATGGCCATGATAGATGTTGTGAACAACATAGGCCGCGAGGCTTTCTACAAAGGGCTTCAGGCGTTCGGCCTTACCGAAAAGACCGGTATAGATTTCCCCGGCGAAGCGCTGAACCAGGTCTATTCCAAGTCAGAGATGAACATAGTCGAGATGTCGACCATGGCGTTCGGACAGGGCATAGCCCTTACCCCCGTCAGCCTGTGCACCACGGTATCCGCGATAGTCAACGGCGGCTATCTGCTGCAGCCTCACCTCGTAAAGGAAATCAGGGATGCCGACGGCAGCGTCATTGAAAGCTTCGGACGCACAGTAAAGAACATCGCCATCTCACAGGAGACTTCCGCGGAAATGCGCTACATCATGCAGTACGTGGTAGACCATAACGGAGGCGGAAGGGCGCAGATCGCGGGCTACAGCATAGGAGGAAAGACGGGAACCGCCGAAAAGCCGGGAGAGACAGGAGGATACTCCGAGCACGACGTTATCGGCTCGTTCATAGGTGTGGCTCCCATAGACGACCCGAAGATGGTGGTCCTGGTCCTCGTCGACACGCCCAGAACTGCGGATGTCCACGGAAGCACCGTCGCGACCCCGTGCGCCAGGGAGATCATGGAAGAGCTGCTCAGGTACATGAACGAGGCGCCCAGCTATACGGAAGCAGAGCTTGCGGCTATAAGGAGCTCCATGGTAACGGTCCCCGACCTTACGGGAGCAGGTTTCGACAGCCTCAGCGGCAGGGTCGGAAGCTACCTCGAATACTCGCTGTCACCGGCCCTGAAGGAAGGCGAACTGGTGGAGATCATGGTCACGGACCAGTACCCGAAACCCGGGACCCAGGTGCTCAAAAACAGCACCATTACGGTATATTACGAAGTGCTCGGCGGGGAGGATGAGACCGATGAGACCGACTGACATAAAGTTTCTTGCGAAGGCCTCCTGCGGCAAGCTGATCGGCTGTGACAGCCTCGTCATAAGCGGCGTGAAGATAGACTCCAGAGCCTGCGGCGAAGGAGACCTCTTCATCTGCATCGAAGGCGCCAAAAGCGACGGACACAGCTACATCAAAGCCGCTTACGAAAAGGGCTGCAGGGCATTTCTCGTGACGAAGGACGTGGAAGAGCTCGAAGGGGCGGCTTACATACTCGTTACGGATGCCTACGCGGCGGCTGTCAAAATGGCCAAAGCCTACCTGGACCAGTTCGACCTGATAAGGATAGGCATCACCGGAAGCGTCGGCAAAACCACTACGAGGATGCTCGTGGCTGCGGTCATGGCGGCGAAATACCGCACCGTTTCCACGCAGGGCAACTACAACGCGAACTTCGGCCTCTGCCTTACGGCCTTTGCCGCGGACGAGACTACAGAGTGCGTGGTCTTCGAAATGGGTATGGACTTCATGCACGAGCTGCTCGATGCAAGCGAGTGGATAAGGCCCGACCTGGCGCTTGTTACGAACGTCGGCGTAGCTCACATGGAGCTTCTCGGAAGCCGTGACGCCATAGCGTACGCGAAGCTTGAGATCACAAGCTATTTCACGGATAAGAACGTGCTGGTGGTGAACGCTCTTTCGGACTACCTCAAGACCGAAGAGGAGATAAGGAGCGTCGCCGCCTGCAAAGAGAACTTCCGCATAGTCAGCGTCGGAAAGGATCTGATGTATCAGGATTACCGCGCCGCGGGGGCGGAAGGCATAGAGTTTACCATAGAAGGAACGCGGTTTTCGGTGCCGCTTCTCGGAGAGCACATAGCGCTAGACTGCACGCTGGCTGCCGCCTGCGGTCTTCAGTACGGGATAAGCCTTGAGGACGCGGCCAAAGCGCTGTCTCAGGTAAAGGCCCAGGGGAGGAGGCTCACGGCTGAGAACGCAGGAGGCGTCATCCTCCTCGACGATACCTACAACGCCAGCCCCGAATCGATGAAGGCGGGCCTTGAGGTGCTTTCGGGCATAGGCGCGGGAAGGCGCATAGCGGTCCTCGGGGACATGCTGGAGCTCGGAGCGGCAGAGGAAGAAGGCCACATCAGCGTCGGAAGGCGCGCGGCGCAGCTGGGGACGGATATACTGTTCGCGGTCGGAAAGAAAAAGGACCTGTACTTCAAAGGCGTATCCGAAGTGCCCGGCTCCCGCACGAAGATGGTGTCTGCGGAGGATATCGAAGAGCTCGGAAGGCTCGTCATGGCTGAACTTAAGCCGGGCGACGCAGTCCTTGTCAAGGGCTCGAACGCCACGGGACTGGTAAAAACAGCACAGCTGATCAGGGATAGGAAGATGGAAAAGATACTTGTCATGGGGCTTGGAAAATCAGGCCTCGCAGCCTGCGGACTGCTCGCGGGCACCGCGGAGATCTCCGCATGGGACACCAAGGCGGAGGCGGCTTTTGCCGACGCGGTCATTGAAGATCTTAAAGCAAAGGGAATAAAGCTCTACATGGGGCCGGACTCGCAGGAAGAGCTTTTAAAGCTCGCCGAAGGCGGAGAAAAGCCTTTTGACAGAGTCATTATAAGCCCGGGCATCACACCGAAGCATCCTGTGGCATCGCTTGGGAAAGAGCTCATAGGAGAGCTGGAGCTCGCCTACGAGAGCACTGACTGCCCCTTCCTTGCCATAACCGGCACGAACGGCAAGACCACCACGACCACCCTCGTGGGAGAGATGCTCAAGACTGCGGAGATACCCTGCAGAGTTGTAGGAAACATAGGAGAGCCGGTCTCCGCCCAGGTTCAGGGCGCGGACAAGGACATCGTCATGGTGGCCGAAGTTTCAAGCTTCCAGCTCGAGACCATAAAGAAGTTCAGGCCCCGCGTGGCGGCCCTCTGCAACGTCACCCCGGACCACCTCGACAGGCACGGAAGCGTGGAGGAATACGCCAGGATGAAGGCCCGCGTCGCCGAGAACCAGACCGCGGACGACTGCTTCATCTACAACTTCGACGACCCCGGCGCCTGCGCAGTCGCTGTGCACATCGAAGGTCCCATGCTCGTCCCGTTCACCACCAAGAACGAAGGCATGGACTTCGTGATGCAGCCCCACGCGGCTTTCGTCAAAGAAGGGTACATATACGTCAGAAAGAACGGGAAGGACATGAAGCTCTGCAAGACTTCCGACCTTCAGATCCCCGGAAAGCACAACCTCGAGAACGCCCTGACGGCAGCTGCCGTGGCAATATTCGCGGGCGCGGGAAAGACCGCTGTCGCAAAGACGCTGCGCAGCTTCAAGGGCGTGGAGCACCGCATAGAATACGTGCGCACCTATAAAGGCGTGCGCTACGTCAACGACTCCAAGGGCACCAACCCGGATTCGACAATAAAGGCTATAGAAGCCACCGATACGCCCATACTGCTGATAGGCGGGGGCTATGAGAAGAAGTCCGATTTCACCGAGCTCATAGAGCATTTCGGCGGCAAGGTGAAGTACCTCGTCCTCATGGGCGCGACAGCCGACAGGTTCAAGGAGACCGCCCTTAAGTGCGGCTTCCCCGACGACAGGATAATCAAGTGCCCGTCGCTGGAGGCATGCGTCGCGAGCTGCGCTCAGCTGGCTTCGCCCGGCGACACGGTGCTGCTTTCACCCGCCTGCGCAAGCTGGGACATGTTCACCGGCTACGAGCAGCGCGGCAGGATATTCAAGGAACTTGTAAAGAAGCTTTAGCATACGGGAGCGGCGGATTTGGCAAGGAAAGCGGAGAAAAAAAGGCTCAGGACCAGATACGGGGAAGGCGATTTCGGCGTTTTGACAACTACGCTGCTGCTTACCGTGTTCGGGATCATCATGGTCTACTCCGCAAGCTACTACACCGCGCTCAGCAAGTACGGCGATCCTGCATACTACCTGAAGAACAACATGATGTGGATGGCCATAGGCTGGGTGGTCTTCGTGGCTTTCGCCTACATCGACTACCACTTCTGGGGAAGGTTCGCGCTTCTGGCGATCATCATCGCGTTCATCACGCTTCTGCTGATATTCACGCCGAAGTCGTGGGGCATTGCGGTCACGATAAACAACGCCACGAGATGGATCAGGGTGATACCCGGGCGCGATTCGATAACCTTCATGCCCGGCGAGATAACCAAAGTGGCTCTGATACTCTTCATAGCCTGGTTCTACGCCAACGACCCGAAGCGCGTGCATAAAATATTCAAAGGACATGCGATAGTCATCGGCACAGCAGTCGCAGCCTTCGTCCTGATATACAAGCAGCCCAACCTTTCCACGGCAGGCATCGTCCTGCTGCTGACGCTGGGCATGATGCTGATCGCAGGCCTGGCATGGGGCTGGGTGGTGCTTGCGGCCGGTCTCGGAGCCGGAGGATTCGCAGCCATAGTCGCGATAAAGGGCGGCTACTGGCTGAAGAGAGTCACGAGCTTCTGGGATCCCTTCCAGGATCCTCTAGGTTCGGGCTACCAGGTGTCCCAGAGCCTCATGGCGCTGGGCAGCGGGGGATTCCTGGGCGTAGGACTCGGGAAAAGCATGCAGAAAGCTCTGTATCTTCCCGAAGCCATGAGCGACTTCATACTCCCGATAATAGGCGAAGAGCTCGGATACGTGGGCGTCATAGCGCTGATGGCAGTCTACATGCTCCTGCTGTGGAGAGGCTGCGTGGTAGCCGTGAACGCCAAAGACCTCTTCGGAACGCTGCTTGCAGGCGGCATAACCCTGCACATAGGCCTGCAGGTGATACTCAACGTTGCCGTTATTTCGGCGTCCTTCCCGCCCACGGGCGTGGTGCTTCCGCTGATAAGCCTCGGCGGTACGGCCACAGTGCTGTTCATGGCGGAACTGGGGATGCTTTTCAATATTTCAAGACAGTCAAGCGAGAAGGAGCAGATATGAAGTACGTACTCAGCTGCGGAGGCACAGGCGGGCACATATACCCGGCAATAGCCATAGCCGACAAGATCAGGGAAAAGGATCCCGATGCGCAGATACTCTTCATAGGGACGAAAAAGGGCATGGAGAACAGGCTCGTCCCGGCGGCCGGCTACGAGATAAAAGGCATAGAAGCAAGGGGCTTTGACAGGAAGAACTTTTTAAACAACATAAAGACCGTTAAGACCTACATCGAGGGCAATCAGGAAGTGTACCGCATACTGAAGAAGTATGCCCCCGACATTGCGATAGGCACCGGCGGATACGTTACCGGTTCCGTCATCGCTGTCGCGCACATGCTTGGGATAAAGACCTACATTCACGAGCAGAACGCTGTTCCGGGAATGGCCAACAAGTTCCTTTCGGGCTTCGTGGACAAGGTGTTCACGAGCTTTAAGGGCACCCAGAAAGCTTTCAGACGCCCAAGCAGGGTGGTACTGACCGGAAACCCCATCAGGAGCGGTTTTACAGCTCTCAACAGGACTGCCTGCAGGGAGGCGCTGGGCCTTGAAGAGAGCGATAAGATGATACTGGTCTTTGGCGGAAGCCTCGGAGCGCAGGTCCTGAACAGAGAGACCCTGGGTCTGGCGAAGAAGATGAAGGGCAAGGACATCAAGCTCTTCTTCGTCACCGGAAAAAGATACTACGGCGAGATCGAGGAGGCGCTTGAGGGCAAAACCATACCCGGGCTGACGCTGATCGCATACGCGGACAACATGCCCGAACTGATGTGCGCCGCGGACCTGGTGGTAAGCAGGGCGGGCGCCATAGCCGTCTCGGAGATAACCGCGTGCGGAAAGCCGAGCGTGCTCGTGCCTTCGCCCAACGTCACGAACAACCACCAGTACTGGAACGCCAAGGCGATAGCGGACGCGGGAGCCGCGGTCATGGTGGAGGAAAAGGACCTTCCGGAAGGGAAGAACGTGCTGGCGGGCATAGTGCTCGATCTTGCGGCTGACGAGGACAGGCTTGCCGACATGGCAAAGAAAGCAAAAAAAACAGGACGCACAGACGCGGCTGAAGTGATATACTCCAAACTGGATCTGTAAACGATGGGCAAATTCGAAGAAGACCTCAGGAACAGAGTCTGGGCGACAGCACCGCTGCATCCGCAGGAGATCGCGGAGGCGGAGGAAGAGCGTGAAGAGCCGGAAGCGGAACCTCAGGAAGAGTACGGCGAGTACGAAGAGTACGAAGAGTATGAGGGCGCCGCAGGGCCTGACGCCTCCGACGCGGAAGCGGAACCGGAGCCGGAACCTGAAGAGGTGAAACAACCGAAGAAGAAGAGCGGAAAGAAACGCAGAAGACGCAAGAAGGTCAACCCCTTGCTGCTGCTTTTGCTGTTCGTGCTTTTCATCGCCGGCGCGGTGATGTTCCTGAATTCTTCCGCATTCGCCATAACGAACATAGAGGTCGAAGGGAACCGCTACTACACTCCGGCTCAGGTCATAGACATGTCAGGCATAGAAAGCGGCAAGAATCTGATCTTTGAGCTTAAGACCAAGGCGGCCAGGAACGCTCTCCTCAGGAGTCCGTATATAAAGACCGCGGTCATTGAGCGTGTTCCTCCCAATACCGTAAAAGTAGTGATAGAGGAGCGCGTCGAGTACGCGGCCGTCGTCAGCGGAGAGAAGTTCCTGATCATCGACAGGGACGGAACAGTGCTCCGGATCACGGACGAGCAGCCTCAGGTCACCGTGCTGGAAGGCATAGAGATCTCGGAGGGCGCGGAGGGAAGGCCTCTTAAGGCAAAGCAGACCTATCTCTTTGCCGAAACGCTCCGCCTGCTTTCGTCGATGGACGCTGAGGATCTGTATTTCAAGAAGATCTATTTCTCCGCAGCCATAGTGAGGACATATCTGGACGATAATTACTACTGCGAGGGAACTCCGGAAAACATACTGAAGAATCTCTCCGCGATCAAGGAACTTGCGGAGCAGCACTACTCCCAGAACATAAACAAGGGAGTCATAAAGGTGGGCGCCGACGGCTATCTGTCGTTCAGCCCGAGAATAGATTAAGGGGGATAAGGGCATGAGAAAAGGGATAAAAGCATTTGCATTGATATTCACGATGCTGCTGGCGCTGGCCTTCGCTTTTCCCGCGTTCGCTACCGCATCCGCATCAAACATGAATATGACCGTCAGCAATACGTCTGTTAACGTTGGCGATACTGTCACAGTTACAGTTACGATCAATGGAAACCCTGAACTCAGCTACTTTACAGGAGGCTTCAGATTCGACACGTCCTTGTTTACGTGCACAGGCATACAGGGTAGCGGTACTTCATCATTCTACATCGAAACCTATGACGATGAACTTGGCAGTTGGTCTGCCAGAGCGGCATCGGGCAAGTCAAACAAATGAGAGGCAAACAGACAGGGGACTGTAGGATTCTACTTCAATCTGAACGATACAAAGAACATAAAGATCAGGATGAGGGGTAGCGTTCTGTTTACTGCAACGTTCGAAGCCAAACAGTGCGGGAGCGCAGTCTTCAGACTTTACGAAAGTTCTTCCACGATAAATCCTGCATATGGTCCTTATGCATATGACTCTGATTCTGCCAAGACGGTGAGCGTTCTGGTAAGACATGATCTTGCGATGGTCAATGGGGAGACTGCGGGCTGCGAGCATGGGGGAAAGATAGACCACTGGATCTGCAGCAAGTGCGGAAAGTATTTCAGCAATGCCGAAGGAACTCAGGAGATAAGCCCTAACGATATCTACACTAATGCGCTGGGGCATAACTGGGGAGAGCCCGTCACTGAAAAGGAAGCGACCTGCACTGAGGCCGGAAAAAAAGTCTATACCTGCACGCAGTGCTACGTCGAAAAGCGGGAGGAGGAGATCCCTGCCCTCGGACACGACTGGGATGGAGGCAAGGTCACAAAAGAGGCGACCTGCGCTGAGGCAGGAGTTAAGACCTATACCTGTTCCCGCTGCAAAACAACCAGGACAGAAGAGATAGCCAAGCCGGATCATACCTGGGAC
>CAMYWZ010000005.1 GCA_947302945.1 uncultured Bacillota bacterium | reverse complement strand
AGAGCTTCTACACCTACCTGTTCAACGACTACTTCCACGCCAACTGGATGAACCTGGCCACCCAGGCCTGCACCTATTCGCCGATGATAATCTTCATGTTCTTCCTGCCCAGGCTGACAAGGGCCAAAGGCAAGAAGGAAGTCACCCAGATAGGTATGGCTCTGGCCGCACTGGCCAATCTGGTGCTGTTCTTCCTGCGCGGCATGGATCCGTCCATACTGATGTGGATATTCCTCGCGATGAACTTCATCAGCGGCTGCGGCCTTACAACGCTCGTAATGCAGCTCTGGGCCATGATAGCGGACGCCATCGACGACATAGAAGTCAAGACCGGAAGCAGGGACGACGGTACCGCGTATTCGGTGTTCAACCTGTTCAGGAAGGTCGGGCAGGTAATAGCGGCCATCTGCGTCAACGGAGCGCTGCTGGGCATGGATTACAAGTACGAGAAGGGCGCTGTCCAGACCCTCAGCAACCTCAAGATCATGTACGATCTGGGCACGCTGATCCCTGCCGTGATGTTCGGCATCATGGCTGTTCTGCTCTTCGTGTACTACCCGCTGAGCAAGAAGAAAACAGAAGAGCTCCAGGTCGCCAAGGAACTGAAGCTCAGGGAATCCTATGAGAACAAGGAAATAGATATCTAGATCCTTACGAACCAGACCGGAAGGTCTTCGGGGGCACACGGTACTTTTACCGTCGTGCCTCCTTTTATTGCGCTGCCTTCGCCGCGAAGCTTCCAGCCGCCGGGGCTTTTGGGGAGCAGTACGGTGACAGAATCCGCGCCTTCGTCAAAGACGGGGCAGGCGAAGATGTCGCTGCCGCAGAAGAAGCAGTCGGCCTCCGGGTCGTAACCGGGCTGGGTGAGGAAGACCGGCCGGACGAGAGGCTCGAAGATTTCGCTGCAGTGCCTGTACTGCTCGGCGAGGTAGGGGACCAGCTTTTCGCGGAGATCGAAGATCCGCCGCACTGCGGGGCTGAGCTGCGGGTAGAGCCAGGGCATGGTGGACGGCTGTCCGGGCTTCCATGAGTGCAGCACGAAGCGGGGAATGAAGACGCCGTACTGCAGCCAACGCATGAAGAGTTCCTCTGAGGGCACCGGCCCGGCAAAGCCTCCTATGTCCTGTCCGAAGAACGAGAAGCCCGAAAGGGCCATGGTCATGGCCTGGTAGTGGTTATAGCGAAGGTCTTGAAAATCGGTGAGGTTGTCCCCGGTCCAGGTGGTGGCGGCCCTTTGGGCGCCGGCGATGGCGCAGCGCGAGACCATGAAGGGCACTTCGCCCTCTTCGAAGGCTCCGGCCTGCTCGCATGCCTCGCGGCTGGCGCGGGCCATCAGGTACGAAAACGCCGGTCTCATGAGCCTTGCCGGCACTTCTCTGCCGAAACCGCAGGCCAGAACGTCCCTGTCCCAGACGTCGTATTCGTTGTTGTCGTTCCAGATGTTTTTATATCCTTTTTCGGCAAGATGCGCGCGCACGCATTCTTTCCAGAATGCATAGGCACCGGGATTCGTGAAGTCCAGATAGCTTGCCATGCCGCCCCAGAAGGGGAAGAGAGCGGGGGAGCCGTCCTTATAGTGCAGAAACCAGCCGTTTTCCGCGATCTTTTCATAGAGCGGGTGTTCCGTAAGGAAGGCGGGCTTGACGTTGGGAATGAGTTCCATGCCGTTTTCGCGGAAAAATGCCGAAAGGCCTTCCGGCGAAGGGATCTTTTCCGTGTTCCAGTGTATATTCCATGGTGCTGCCGCAGTAGCGGAAAGCCCATTCCGGCACCGCCGCCACGCCTCCGCACATCGCGTTAAAGCGCCTGATGATCTCAAGCGGCGTGCCTAAGATCAGGTAGAACACCATGCTCTCTTCCTCAAAGCGCGCGGAACTGAAGGGCTCGAAGTAGTTGTCGTGCTCGCTGCCGAAGTCCATGCGCCCCGTGCTGTACGTATCATAGTAAAGGCCATAGGAGCCGGCGCTGTTTTCGCAGATATAGAAGGGCAGGTACTTGTAGAGAGGGTCGCTGCTTTCGGCTTTAAAGCCCATGGAGTCCCCGGTCCACATGGCAAAGCTGCGGCCGCTCTTGTTGACGTGCCCGCACTTGTCGCCAAGACCGAAGATGCGCTGTCCTTCCTCTCTTGCCGTGTAGTGCACGAAGCCGTCACCAAGCTCGCCTTCGAAGTTGTATGCAAGGCCGCTTCTGTCCTGATAAAGCATGCCGGTTTCGTTTTCCGCGGTGATGCGGAAGTTCAGAAGCTCCACGCAAAAGCGCGTCCCGGAAAGCTCAAAGAAGACTTTTCCGTCTTTTTCCGCAAGTTTCGGGGTCTCTTTTTCGAAGCCTTCGGCAGAGAGCCTGCTGCGCCCCTCGCAGGGCATATTGCCGTCCGGGCAGACGCTCCATGTCGGAAGCATCGGCTGCCCGTCCTTTATCAGCGCCACCCTGAGCATGTTCTTAAAGAAGTCCAGGCGCATAAGGACGTTTCCCTCGCGGTACTCCGCGAAAGACGGACCCTCATTCGTTTTTGTGAAAAAGTGCCTGAATTTCATGCCTTGGGGTCTCCTATAGTCAGGTAGTTCCTGGTGAGTTTGAGGTACTGCGGGTGCCCCATGAAAGTCCCCTGCGGCGCTATCCTCAGGACGTCCGCAAGTCCGCCGGGCTTTGCCGGGCTCCATTTCGCAAGGCCTTCCCCGTTGGGGTCTCCGGTCTTTGCGAAGTTTGCCATGTACGACGCAAGTTCTTTCGCGGCCTGATGGTCCCTTTCCCCGTAGGGGCGCCAGCTCTCGTCGAGCTTCTCGAACATGTAACGAAGGTCGCAGGAATGGAAGGCTCCGTTGCCGTCGCCGGGCGCGTCAAGATCGAAATAGTAGATATAGGCGCCGTTCTTCTTGCCGAACTTGTCTCCAACCCAGGTAAGAGCCGGGGCGTACATGTCGGTGTTGGTGTAGCCTATCATGTAGTCTATCGGCAGGGGGCTTCCGATCAGCTCGGGGACGGGGCGCGGAATGCGCAGGCCGTCCATGACAGGCATGGTGTTGTATATGGTGTCCTTGCGTTTAACTTTGATGATCTCCACCGCCTCGAAAAGTTCCTTAAGGCCCAGGTTTTTCAGTTCCGAAAAGCTCCTGCAGCCGGCGATGTCCATGAACTCGAGCCAGTAGGGGTGGGTGTCCGCCGCCTTTTTAGGCAGGGCGAACCTGGGGAACATGCCGCCCCCAGACATCATAGCGGCTCTTTGGAACAGGCCTCTGTTGGCAGGGTCCAGACAGAGGTACTGAATGGATATGGCACCTGCGCTCTGCCCCAGAAGAGTGATGTTTTCAGGGTCTCCGCCGAAGTCCGCGATGTGGTCTTTGACCCACTTTATCCCTGCGTGCTGGTCGTCGAGGCCGAAGTTGCCGTCGCGGCCGAAGCGCTTTTGCAGCTCTTCATGCGTAAAGTAGCCAAGCACGCCTACGCGGTAGTTGATCACAACGCAGATGACGCCGCGCTTTGCAAAGCCGCTGCCGTCGAAGGGCTGCTCAGAATTGGAGCCCGAATCGAAGCCTCCGCCGTAAATGAATACTATGACCGGGGCCTTTTCGGCGTTTTCTGGAGCGTAGATGTTCAGGTTAAGGCAGTCCTCGCCGTAGTCGAAATGAAGGCCGTCGCGGTATTCCCTGTGGTAAAAGAGGCGCTTGGGGTTGTCCAAATGAAGGTCGAACTGGCGGCACTGGGGGCATGCCGGCCCGAACTTAAGAGCGCTCAGAACTCCGTCGTCCGCGTCCTTTGCATAGCCTTCCGCAGCCCAGTTTTCCACCGGCTTTGCGTACTCAAAACGCCCCGCTTTCGCGAAAGGCACTCCAAGAAAGCTGAAGACGCCGTCTGCCGAATTCCCGCGGATATCTCCCAGCTCTGTGCGCAGCATCACCTGCTGACCGCTTTTCAGTAGTACTTCCATGATAAACGCTCCTTATCCCTGATGATGCTATTTTACAACAAAAATGGTATAATGACCATAATAACTGAGAGAAAAGGAAGGACCGCAGGCTTGAAATACAAGGAGCTCAAGATATATCCGGCGCCGGACGGCGTGGAGGAACTGGCGGAAAAGGTCTCGGTTTTGGGCTTTGAGCAGATGCAGATAGAGGACCCGAAAGACGCGGATCAGCTAATGGAGGAATCCTGGGGATATACAGGAAGCTACGTTGATAAAAAGCTCATCGAAGAGCTTAAGTCCAGGGCCTGCGTCACTTTGTACTTCGGGGAGGATGAGCAGATCCCGCAGGCGCTTTCAGACCTCATAAAAGATCTGGACCACAGCATCGTGGTCGTGGACGACAATGACTGGCTCCACAAGTGGGAAGAGTACTACGTGCCTTTTGAGCTGGCTGAAGGCGTCATTGTAAAGCCTGTCTGGCGGGAGTATGCTGCGAAGCCGGGAGAGCTAGTTATAGAAATAGACCCCGGTCTTGCCTTCGGCACAGGCACCAGCCCCACGACCTACCTTGCGGCAAGGCTGCTTAAGGAGTCTGTAAAGCAAGGCGACGCCGTTCTGGACGTGGGATGCGGCACCGGGATACTTTCCGTCATGGCAGAAAAGCTCGGGGCAGGTAAGGTCCTTTCCGTCGACCTGGACCCTGAAGCAGTATTAAGCACTGAAAAGAACGCGGCTCTCAACGGCTGCCATAGCATTACTGTAAAGAAAAACGACCTGGCCTGCGATCTTGAGTTTAAGGCGGATGTCATCGCCGCCAACCTCACCGGCCCTCTTGTGATAAAGCTCTGCGAAAACGTCAGGCGCTGCTGCCGTCCCGGCACGGTGCTCATCGCCAGCGGCATCATAGACGACATGGAAAAGCCCTGCGCCGAAACAATAAAGTCCGCCGGCTTTAACGTCCTCAAGATCCTCCGCGATGACTGCTGGACGGCCATCGCCGCAGAATACCGGGGCTGACAGACCACCTTTCGTCATGGGCCTTGCAAGGGGTGTGCATACTTTTGCACACCCTTTTATCGTATGATAAGTCCGGAAGGCAGGGGAAGGGCTCTGCCGGAAAGGACGGATGCGGAAATGACAAGGGTTTTCTTCGACATGGACGGCGTGCTTGCCGAATACAAATACGTTCCCTACGAGGAGATGCTCAGGGAGGGCTACTTCGGGCAGCTCGCGCCTTTAAAAGAGGCGGTAAGGGCGATCCTGCTCCTTGCTGAAGATCCTCAGATAGAGCTCTACACCCTGTCGGCAGTCATCAAGGAAAACCCTTACGCCCTGGATGAAAAGAAGCGCTGGCTGGCGGAGCATCTCGGCCACAGCCTTGAAAACATAAAGTGCATCTTCCCGTTCTGCGGCGAAAGCAAGACGGACGCGGTCCCGGGCGGCATCAGGCCCACGGACATACTCATAGACGACTACAACGTCAACCTTCGGGACTGGGAGAAGAGCGCGGTCGCCATCAAGTTCCTCAACGGCATCAACAACCGCCACGGAAGCTGGAAGGGCCGCACTGCTGGAGGCAGGGCGGAGGAAATAACCGGCGCAGTCTACGAGGCGATATGGTCGCAGAGCGCGTAAGCTGTTTTATTCACTGCCTGCATAAAACTGTGGCAAAGTCCGGCAAGCTGTGATATAATCGCGCTTGTCGGGAGATTTTTGTATGAAAAAGACAGTTATCAGCGCTAAAGATGCATTTCTTTTGGTAGCGGGCACATTGCTCATTACAGTCAGTTACTATTTCCTCATGATGCCCAACGGCTTCGTCCTGGGCGGAGTAGGGGGTCTTGGCATAATCCTTGGCAAGCTCACTGCGCTGTCTGTCGGCACCTGGCTTACGGCGCTCAACGTGCTCCTTCTTATAATCGGATTCATGACCCTCGGAAAAAGCGTAGGTATCAGAACAGTCTTCTGCTCGGTCCTTTATTCCGCATGCGTAGACCTTCTTGAAAAACTCGTACCGATAGAAAAGCCGCTCACCGACCAGCCCTTCCTTGAGCTTTGCTGCGCCATACTGCTGATGGGCATAGGCCAGGCCATGATATTCCACGCGGACGCCACGTCCGGGGGCACGGACATCATCGCCCTGATACTCAGAAAATACACTTCCACCAACGTCGGCAGAGCCTTGCTTTACACGGATATCATCATCTGCATAGCATCGTTCTTTGCCTTCGACGTGCGCGCGGGGCTCTTCTCCGTGCTGGGGCTCATCGTACTCACATTCATCATCGACGGCGCCCTCGAGACCTTCGAAAGCTGCAAGTACTTCATCATCATAACCGACAAGCCGAAGGAGATCAGCGAGTTCATACTGAACGACATGGACCACAGCGCCACCCTCGTAAAAGCCGAAGGCGTCTACTCCGGAAACGAAAAAGCCATGCTCCACACCGTCTGCCGCAGGCGCGAAGCTATCCGCCTCCAGCGCTTTATTAAGAGCGTCGATCCAAGCGCTTTCACCATCATCACCACAAGTTCCGAGATCATAGGCAGCGGTTTCAGGGAAAACTGACGCTTTTCTATAATATTATAAAAAAACTTGCAAAATATCTTAAAAATCTGATTGACTGCCCCTTTTTTATGTGTTATCTTTATCAGGTGTCACTATGCCGTAAAGGGGCATTGTGTATTTTGGATGTCGCTAAAAAAGCGAGTTTATCGCATCAGATAACGGAGGAATAAAATGGCTAACGCAAAGGGTGCAAGAGTAAGAGTCGTCCTCGCATGCACGGAGTGCAAGCAGAGGAATTACAACACCACAAAGAACAAGAAAAACGATCCGGACCGCATCGAGCTCAAAAAGTACTGCAAGTTCTGCAGGAAAGAAACGCTCCACAAGGAAGCAAAGTAACGAAAGGATTTTACCAAGATGGCAGAAACAGTCGCAAAGAAGCGCTTCTTCGCAAGGGTGAAGGATTACTTCAAGGGCGTCGGCTCAGAGCTCAAGAAGGTAGCATGGCCTACAAAGAAAGAGACTTACAAGTACACACTCGTAGTCATCGTGGTCTGCGCCGCCTTCGCGCTGCTGTTCTGGCTGCTCGACACCGCGTTCCTTGCTCTCCTCAACCTCATCGTATAACAGGAGCCTGCAATGTCTGAAAGCAAGATCGCAAAAACAGAGATCGCCGAAGAAAACGTCAAGGACGACAAGGCACCGGTCTTCAATCCTTCCGAAAGAGACGAGATCCCTGCGGGCTTTTTGCGCAGGAGCAAAGAGCCGAAGTGGTATGTGGTCCACACATACTCAGGACATGAGAATAAGGTAAAGGCAAACATAGAAAAGCTGGTCGAGAACCGCGGCATGCAGGAGCTCGTCCTGCAGGTCATAGTCCCCACCGAAGACCGCGTGGAGATGAAGGACAACACCAGAGTCGTCAAGACCCGCAAGATCTTCCCCGGCTACGTCATCGTAAAGATGATAGTCACCAACGAATCCTGGTACCTGGTAAGAAACACCCAGGGTGTAACAGGCTTCGTCGGAGAAGGCTCGGAGCCCATCCCTCTTACAGACGAAGAGGTAAGGCGCCTCGGCATAGAGAAGACCGTCATCGTCCTCAATATAGAGCCGGGCGATACCGTCAAGATCATCTCCGGTCCTTTCAAGGGATTTACAGGTCTTGTCGAAGAGGTCAACGCCGACAGGCAGACCCTCCGCACCAAGGTGGACATGTTCGGCCGCGCCACTCCCGTGGAACTGGAATTCGACCAGGTCGACAAACTCAATTAAAGATCCCGGCCCGTCCGGGTGACATAATAAAATAACAGGACAGTCCTGTGGAAAGGAGAAAAGATGGCAAAGAAGATAGACAGCTATGTAAAGCTGCAGATCGCCGCAGGCGCTGCTACTCCGGCACCCCCGGTAGGTCCTGCCCTCGGTCAGAAGGGAATCAACATCATGGATTTCTGCAAGCAGTTCAACGCAAGGACTTCGCAGGATGCAGGTATGGTGATACCCGTGGTCATCACTGTCTACTCCGACAAGAGCTTCACCTTCGTAACGAAGACTCCTCCCGCCCCCGTCCTCATCAAGAAGGCGGCAGGCATAGAGAAGGCCTCGGGCGAACCCAACAAGAAGAAGGTCGCTACGATCACCGAAGCTCAGGCAAGAGAGATAGCAAAGACCAAGATGCCGGATCTGAATGCCGCGAACGAAGACACCGCGACAGAGATGATCAAAGGGACAGCAAGAAGCATGGGCGTTATCGTCCAGGGTTAACAGGTGGGAGGCTTGATGCCGCTAGTACCACAAGGAGGTAACAAATGGCCAGAAGAGGCAAAAAGTATCAGGATGCAGCCAAGCTCATAGACAGAGCGGCGCTGTACGAAGTCGGCGAGGCTATGGAGATCGTCGTCAAGACAGGAACAGCCAAGTTCGACGAGACCGTTGAAGCACACTTTAAGATGGGCCTCGACGGAAGACACGCAGACCAGCAGATCAGAGGTGCTGTAGTACTTCCCAACGGAACAGGAAAGACCAAGAAGGTCCTCGTGTTCGCGAAGGGCGAAAAAGCTCACGAAGCGGAAGCTGCCGGAGCAGATTTCGTCGGCGCGGAAGAAATGGCACAGAAGATCCAGCAGGAGAACTGGTTCGATTACGACGCAGTCGTCGCTACCCCGGACATGATGGGCGTGGTCGGAAGACTCGGACGTATACTCGGACCTAAGGGACTCATGCCTAACCCTAAATCCGGTACAGTCACCATGGATCTTACCAAGGCGCTGCACGAGATCAAGGCAGGTAAGGTAGAGTACCGTCTGGACAAGCAGAACATTGTCCACACACCGATCGGCAAGGTTTCCTTCGGCGCGGAAAAGCTCGCAGAGAACTACAATGCGCTCGTGGAAGCTATCATCAAGGCTAAGCCGGCAGCGGCAAAGGGTCAGTACATCAAGTCCGCAACCATAGCGACAACTATGGGCCCCGGAATCAAGATCAACCCGACCAAGCTGGGCTAAGCAGTTTAGACAAGGCCGAATCGTAAGCTAAAACAGAATAGAATAGCTGTAGACAGCGGGTGCGCCGGGGTAAGGCGCTCAATATCCCGCCGAGGTTACGATTCATAAATCAGAGCCTTTTCAGTCTGCGACATCGAAAAGGCTTTCATTTCTGAAAGCCGGAAAGGAGAGTAAATGTCAGTAGAGAATCTGAAGATCAAAGCGGCCGTTATCGACGAGATAAAAGGCAAGCTCGACGGTGCTCAGGCAGCTGTCGTCATCGACTACATGGGAACAACCGTAGAAGAGAGCACAGCCATGAGAAAAGCACTCAGAGAAGCCGGCGTCGACTACTCGGTCTACAAGAACACTCTGATCGCCAAGGCTATCGAAGGCACCAAGTTCGAAGGACTTAAGGACGTCCTCGCAGGGCCTTCCGCGCTCGCGGTCAGCAAGACCGATGCTGTAGCACCGGCCAGAGTACTTGCCAAGGCAATGAAGGACTACAACAAGATGGCCTTCAAGGCCGGCGTGGTCGAAGGCGTGCTTTACGATGCAGAAGGCGTCCAGGCGCTTGCAAGCATTCCTTCCAGAGAAGAACTCATCGCCAAGTTCATGGGCAGCATCCAGAGCCCGGTAAGCAAGTTCGTACGTACACTTTCTGCCATCGCCGAAGCGAAAGCAGAAGCATAAACAACTAACACAACACACATTTAAGTTTTTGTCGAATATGGAGGACAAAATGAATAAGGAACAGATCATAGAAGCAATAAAGAACATGACAGTTCTCGAGCTCAACGAGCTCGTAAAGGCCTGCGAAGAGGAATTCGGCGTTTCCGCAGCAGCTCCCGTAGCAGTAGCAGCAGCCGGCCCCGCAGAAGCAGCAGAGGAAAAGGACAGCTTCGACGTCATCCTCGCAGGATACGATGCAGCTGCCAAGATCAAGGTCATCAAGGTCGTCCGCGAACTCACCGGACTCGGACTCAAAGAGGCCAAGGACCTTGTCGACAACGCACCCAAGCCCCTCAAGGAAGGCGCTACCAAGGCAGAGGCCGAAGAGATCAAGGCCAAGCTCGAAGAAGTCAGCGCTAAGGTCGAGCTTAAGTAGTCAGACAGATGATTTACGGCATCAGGGCTCCCGCCTTCGGAAGCCCTTTTGCCCTATTCTGCTGACACCGGTGTTTGACATAGATTTATAAGGAGGGAATACAATGCCCCATGCCGTCAAAATAGGCAGGAAGGAGCGTCAAAGCTTCTCCAAAATAGAGGCTGTCCAGCCGATGCCCAACCTGATCGCGATCCAGAAGGATTCGTACGACTGGTTCATCAAAGAGGGCCTTTCCGAGGTCTTCGAGGACATCAGCCCCATCAGGGACTACGCGGACAATCTCGCACTGGAGTTCGTAGACCATTCAATGTCCAGCGAGACCAAATACGACCAGGAAGAGTGCAAGGAAAGGGACGCCACCTACGCTTCCGCTCTGAGGGTCAAGGTCAGGCTGATAAATCAGGAGACCGGCGAGGTAAAGGAACAGGAAGTCTTCATGGGTGATTTCCCCGTGATGACAGACAAGGGTACCTTTATTTACAATGGTGCTGAGCGTGTCGTCGTAACACAGCTCGTCCGTTCCCCCGGACCCTACTACGACATGACCGTAGATAAATCCAACAACAAGCTTTTCTCAACCACGATCATACCCAACCGCGGCGCGTGGCTCGAGTACGAGACAGATGCCAACCAGGCCCTTTCCGTGCGTGTTGACCGCACCAGAAAGCTCCCTGTCACAGCTCTTCTCCGCGCTCTTTCCTACCGTTCGGTGGACGAGAAAGTAAATATAGAAAAGCGCAAGAACCCCGCCATGAGCGAGGATGATATCAAAAAGCGCGTACGCCGCTACGGCGAGTACAGGACCAATACCGCAGCCACATTCTACGAAGGCACCACCGACGAGATACTGCAGGTGTTCGGATCCGAAAAGCGCCTCGGGCTTTCGCTTGAGAAGGATACCACCCGCAACTTCGACGAGGGTCTCCGCGAGATCTACAGAAAGCTGCGGCCAGGCGAACCTCCCACGTTCGAAAGCGCTTACGACCTCATCGAAGCTCTGTTCTTCGATGCCAAGCGCTACGATCTGGCAAAGGTGGGCCGTTACAAATACAACAAGAAGCTCGGTATAAGGGAAAGGGCCATCGGCTGCGTCCTTGCGCAGGATGCAGTGGATCCCGTTACCGGAGAAGTCCTTGTGGAAGCAGGCGTCAAGCTCAAGAAAGAGCACGCCCAGGCCATCCAGGACTCCGGACTCGAGTACATCTGGGTAAAGAGCAAGAACAACGAAGGCAAGGAAGTCAAGGTGATAGGAAACAACTTCGTCACCCTGACGAATTATGTTGCCATCGATACTGAAAAGTACAGGCTGCCCAGGCAGGTCTTCTATCCCGCCCTCAAGGCTCTCATGGAGCGCTGGGAAGCGGATAACCCCACCCCCAGGAAGCAGACTGCTGCCGCGAAGGAAGAGGCTGAAAAGAAGCTCGCCGCTTACCTTTACGCAAACAAGAGCAAGCTCTCGCCCAAGCACATTATATTCGACGATATCATCGCGTCCATCAGCTACCTGCTGGGCCTTGAAGACGGTATCGGCAACATAGACGACATAGACCACCTCGGAAACAGGCGCCTCAGAACTGTAGGAGAGCTTCTCCAGAACCAGTTCCGCATAGGCCTTGCCAGGATGGAGCGTGTCGTCAAGGAGAGGATGACCATCCAGGACATCGAGGCCACCACGCCGCAGAACCTGATCAACATCCGCCCCGTCACCGCCGCCATCAAGGAGTTCTTCGGTTCTTCGCAGCTGTCCCAGTTCATGGACCAGACCAACCCGCTGTCGGAGCTCACTCACAAGAGAAGGCTCTCGGCCCTCGGCCCGGGCGGTCTTTCCAGAGAGCGCGCAGGATTCGAAGTCCGCGACGTACACCACTCCCACTACGGCCGCATGTGCCCGATCGAGACTCCTGAAGGCCCGAACATCGGACTTATCGGCTCTCTCACCACCTACGGCGTCATCAACGAGTACGGCTTCATCGAAACTCCCTACCGCAAGGTAGACAAGGAGACAGGCATAGTCACAAAGGAGATCGAGTACCTTGCTGCCGACGAGGAAGAGCCCGTCATCATCGCTCAGGCCAACGAGCCCCTTGATGAGGAAGGCCACTTCATCAACCAGAAGGTCCTTGCCAGAGGAGACCTCGGCGAGATCGACCTCTTCCCCAGAGAAGTCGTGGACTACATGGACGTCTCCCCGAAGCAGGTAGTATCCATAGCCACCGCTATGATACCCTTCCTCGAGAACGACGACGCCAACCGAGCCCTGATGGGTTCCAACATGCAGCGCCAGGCCGTTCCTCTTCTCGTTACCGACGCTCCTATCGTAGCCACCGGCGTAGAGTACGACGCTGCTCATGACTCCGGCGTAGTAGTCGTAGCGAAGAATTCCGGCGTGGTCGAATTCGTCGATGCCGTAAGGATAGTCATCCGCACGGACGAAGGCTTCAGGGACGAGTACAAGCTCCTCAAGTACAAGCGCTCCAACCAGGGCACCTGCATCAACCAGAAGCCTATCGTAAACCACGGCGAACGCGTGGAAAAGGGCGAAGTCATAGCCGACGGCCCCTCCACCGACCAGGGCGAGATAGCACTCGGAAAGAACCTTCTCATAGGCTTCATGACCTGGGAAGGCTACAACTACGAGGACGCTGTAATACTTAACGAAAAGCTCCTCATGGACGACGTTCTCACGTCCATCCATATAGAGGAATACGAGTCCGAAGCAAGGGACACCAAGCTCGGGCCCGAAGAGATCACCAGAGAGATCCCCAACGTTTCCGAGGATTCCCTCAAGGATCTGGACGAGGAAGGCATAGTGCGCATAGGCGCCGAAGTCGATTCCTCCGACATCCTTGTCGGCAAAGTCACCCCCAAGGGCGAGACCGAGCTCACACCGGAAGAAAGGCTCCTCAGGGCCATCTTCGGCGAGAAGGCCAGGGAAGTCCGCGACACTTCGCTGCGCGTTCCTCACGGCGAGACCGGTATAGTGGTAGACGTCCGCGTGTTCTCAAGGGAGAATGGCGACGAGCTCCCGCCGGGAGTCAACAAGATAGTCCGCTGCTACATCGCCACCAAGAGAAAGATCCAGGTCGGCGACAAGATGGCGGGCCGCCACGGAAACAAGGGCGTCATCTCAAGAGTCCTGCCTGTAGAGGACATGCCGTTCATGGAAGACGGCACGCCGCTTCAGGTAATGCTCAACCCCCTCGGCGTACCTTCCCGTATGAACATAGGACAGGTACTTGAGGTCCACCTCGGCCTTGCCGCCAGGAAGAAGGGCTGGTACGTTTCCACGCCTGTATTCGACGGCGCCAAGGAATCCGATATCACCGCTCTTCTTAAGGAGTGCGGATATTCCGAGACAGGCAAGATGATACTCCGCGACGGACGTACGGGCGTAGAATTCGAAAACCCCGTCACCGTAGGCGTAATGTACATGCTCAAGCTGCACCACCTGGTAGACGACAAGATCCACGCCAGAAGCACGGGCCCGTACTCGCTGGTGACCCAGCAGCCTCTGGGCGGCAAAGCCCAGTTCGGCGGACAGCGCTTCGGAGAAATGGAAGTCTGGGCTCTGGAGGCCTACGGCGCAGCCTACACCCTCCAGGAGATACTCACCGTCAAGTCGGACGACGTCGTCGGAAGAGTCAAGACCTACGAAGCCATTGTAAAGGACGAGAACATACCCGAACCGGGCATACCCGAGTCCTTCAAGGTACTTATCAAGGAAATGCAGTCCCTGGCTCTGGACGTCCGCGTTCTCGACGAGAACGACCAGGAGATAGAGCTCAAGGAAGACGCGGATCTTGAGGCCAACACCAACTTCAACGCGATAGAATTCGACGACCGCCGCGGCGATCAGGACGAATACTTCGCTCCGGGCATGGGCTTTACCCAGCTGGACGAAAACGGCGAAGAGATCGATTCCTACACCAACCCGCTCTACGGGCAGGAAGAGGAAGAAGAAGAGGATTATCCGGGAGAGGAGGAATAGTCAATGGAATTAGGCAATTTTGAATCCCTGCAGATCAGTCTTGCTTCGACTGAAAAGATACTCAGCTGGTCTCACGGCGAAGTCACCAAACCGGAAACCATCAACTACCGCACGCTCAAGCCCGAAAGGGACGGCCTTTTCTGCGAAAGGATATTCGGACCGACCAAGGACTGGGAGTGCCATTGCGGCAAGTACAAGAGAATACGCTACAAGGGCATAATCTGCGACCGCTGCGGCGTGGAAGTCACCAAGGCCAAAGTAAGAAGAGAGCGCATGGGCCACATCAAGCTGGCCTCCCCGGTCTCCCACATCTGGTATTTCAAGGGCATCCCCAGCCGCATAGGCAGAGTCCTCAACATGAGCCCCAAGGCCCTCGAAAAGGTCCTCTACTTCGCTTCCTACGTAGTCACCGACCCCGGCGACACCACGCTCAAGTACATGGACGTGCTCTCCGAGCAGGAGTACAGAGAAGCCAAGGAAGAGTTCGGCAACCGCTTCAAGGCAGGCATGGGCGCTGAGTCCATCAGAGAGCTCCTTTGCGCCATAGACCTTGAAAAGCTCGGCGACGAACTTCGCGAAAAGCTCAGGGACACCCAGGGCCACAAGAAGGTCGACGTCGTAAGGCGCCTTGAAGTCATCGAGGCCCTCAGGGCTTCCGGCAACCGCCCCGAGTGGATGATACTCGAGGTAGTTCCCGTCATCCCGCCCGATCTGCGTCCCATGGTCCAGCTCGACGGCGGCAGGTTCGCGGCCTCCGACCTCAACGACCTTTACAGAAGGGTACTCAACAGAAACAACAGGCTCAAGAGGCTGTTGGACCTCGGAGCCCCCGATATCATCATACGCAACGAGAAGCGCATGCTGCAGGAATCCGTGGACGCGCTGATCGACAACGGCAGGCGCGGAAGGTCCGTCACCGGCCCCGGCGGAAGGCCTCTTAAGAGCCTTTCCGACATGCTCAAGGGCAAGCAGGGCAGGTTCAGACAGAACCTTCTTGGCAAGCGTGTCGACTATTCCGGCCGTTCCGTAATAGTTGTCGGTCCTGAACTCAAGCTCTATCAGTGCGGTCTTCCCAAGAAGATGGCTCTGGAGCTGTTCAAGCCCTTCATCATGAAGAAGCTCGTCCAGGACGGCACCGCCCACAACATCAAGAGCGCCAAGAGGATGGTCGAAAAGGTCCGCCCCGAAGTCTGGGACGTACTCGACGAGATCATCAAGGATCACCCCGTGCTCCTCAACCGCGCTCCGACACTGCACAGGCTCGGCATCCAGGCCTTCGAACCGGTACTCGTTGAAGGCAAGGCCATCAAGCTCCATCCGCTCGTCTGCACCGCTTACAACGCGGACTTCGACGGAGACCAGATGGCTGTCCACCTTCCGCTTTCGGTAGAAGCCCAGGCAGAAGCCCGCTTCCTGATGCTGTCCGTAAACAACATCCTTGCCCCCAAGGACGGATCGCCTATCACCACGCCTACCCAGGACATGATACTCGGTTCGTACTACCTCACCAACGAGGGCAGCCCCGAGCGCAACACCAAGTTCGAAAAGGGCGACGGCAAGGTATTCTGCGACGACGCCGAGATGCTCATGGCATACCAGGCAGGCGTCATAGGCATACACGCAAAGGTCAAGGTCCTCAGGAAGGTCAGCCCGGACGATCCCGGCAAACTCGTTGAATCCACAGTCGGAAGATTCATATTCAACGAGCACATCCCGCAGGATCTGGGCTACGTGGACAGGAGCAAGGACCCCTACGGTCTTGAGGTAGACTTCCTCGTAAAGAAGAAGAACCTTACCGATATAATCGCACGCTGTTTCAGGGCTCACGGAAACGTAGAGACTGTAAAGATGATGGACTACATCAAGAGCAACGGTTACAAGTATTCCACCATCGCAGCGGTCACGATCTCCATCGGAGACATGCTCATGCCTGCTGAAAAGCAGGAGATCATCGACAGGGCCCAGGCCAAGGTCGACAAGTACCAGGCCGCCTACAGGCGCGGACTCATGAGCGATGCCGAAAGGTACGAGAGAGTCCTCAAGATCTGGCACGCCGCAACAGACGAGGTGGCAGACGCCCTTATGGCTTCGCTTCCTCACGACAACAACCTGTTCATCATGGCAGACTCCGGCGCCCGTGGTTCCAAGGACCAGATCAAGCAGATCGGCGGCATGCGCGGCCTGATGGCCAACGCCACCGGTAAGACCATAGAGGTTCCTATCACCGCGAACTTCAGAGAAGGCCTCTCCATAATGGAGTACTTCCTCTCCAGCAACGGCGCCCGCAAGGGTCTTGCAGATACGGCTCTCCGTACTGCGGACTCCGGTTACCTCACAAGAAGGCTCGTAGACGTCTCCCACAACGTCATAGTCCGCGAAGACGACTGCGGCACCGACGAGGGCGTGGAAGTCAGAGCATTCACGGAGGACAAGGAAGTGATCGAGGCACTGCGCCTCAGGATCACAGGCCGCACCGCCCTTGACGACGTGGTAGACCCCGCAACAGGCGATATCCTCGCTTACGCAGGCGACGAGATCTCCGACGCTCAGGCCAAGGCCATAGAGGCTGCCGGCATCGAGTCCGTCAAGATCAGATCCGTCATGACCTGCAAGTGCGAGAACGGCGTATGCGCC
>CAMYWZ010000004.1 GCA_947302945.1 uncultured Bacillota bacterium | reverse complement strand
CAACCCCAGAACGAACGATCCATGGGAGTCCGGGACCTTCTATAAGGAAATGTATACGGAAGCTGCCGCGGCCATCAGCACCCTGTGCAGGCTCTTCGTCTACGACCACGGCACGACTCTTGTATACTGACGCAAGCAAACACTTCAGCGGCCCGAAAGGCGGTAAGCCATGTCCGAAAAACTCACGCTCGAGCAAAAGCTCATGAAGCGCAGGATCCACAAGCCGGGGATACTGTACAGCATCATCTGCCCGGCCTTCAATAAGTTCGTCTGCGGAAAGTACAACATACACGTAAGCTTCAAGGCGGATCCCAGAAAGGACGACAGGCCGCACATCCTGATCGCCAACCACGCCTCCCGCCTGGACTACATGTTCACGGGAATGCCGCTGCTGCCCAAAAAATACAACTTCGTAGTGGGCCACAACGAGTTCTACAGGAGCCATCTGCATGGCATCCTGAGCATACTCCAGGTCATCCCCAAGCGCAATTTCGTGCCGGACATCTACACCATAAAGCAGATCAAGCGCGTGCTCTCCGAGGGCGGCAACGTCTGCATAATGCCCGAGGGCATGAGCTCCATCTCAGGCCACAACCAGCCCGTCATGATAGGCACGGGCAAGTTTATAAAGCATCTTGGCGTGCCTGTCTACTACGCCATCATCTCCGGCGGCTACCTCACGAGCACCAAGTACTGTCTGGACGACCGTCTGGGGCAGGTGGACACAGTCTTCGACATCATGTTCACCCCGGAGGAGATAAAGGAGCTCACCGCGGAGCAGATAGAAGAGCGCATGAACAGGCTTTTGTACCACGACGACTACGAGTGGAACCTCAAGGAGCGCCACAAGTACGCCAGCCACGGGCAGATCGCAAAGGACCTCCACACGCTGCTGTGGAAGTGCCCGAAGTGCGGCGCGGAGTTTAAGATGCTCGGCGAGGGCGACACCATCAAGTGCCTTGCCTGCGGCAACGGCGCCACGATAACCGAAGACTACGAGATGCACCCCTTCGACGAAAGCTGCGTCATCCCGCGCACCCAGACCGCCTGGTTCGACTGGGAGAGGGCGCAGGTGAAGGAGGAGATCAAGGATACTGCCTTCAGGCTCACCCAGAAGGTAAAGCTCGGCACCCTGCCCAAGTACGAGTACCTCAAGGACGAGAAGACCTCGGAGATAGTGGGCGAGGGCGTCATCACCCTGGACCGCAGCGGGCTTTCCTACGAAGGCACCAGGGACGGCGCGGAGTTTAAGTACCACGCGGACATCAAGGACATCCCGACCTACGGAATGTGCACGGACGTCTCGCGCTTCTACACTTTCTGCGGCGGAGAATTCCTGGAATTCTACCCGGAAGACCCGGTCGTTGAGAAGTGGTTCATGGCCACCGAGGAGCTCCACAGGCTCTGCGGCGGCAAGTGGCGGGACTTCGAAAGGAACGCCTGATAAAAAAATAACATTTTCTTGACTGTTATCTGCAACAGGGCTAAAATCAATAATGCAGGCAATAAGCGGGGCAGTTCCCGCAGAATATAAGTTATTTCAACAGGAGGAAAAAATGAAGAAAGTATTGGTTATCGTTCTGGCGCTTGCAATGGTCATCGGCCTTGCCGCATGCAACAACGGCGGAAAGACGAACAACGCTCAGACCAACACCCAGAACACAGTAACGGCAAACAAGGATTACGTCATCCGCATCTATTCGAACTCCAACGATACCCCGCGTGTCGAATGGTTCAAAGCCTATGCGGAAAAGAACGGATTCAAGATCTCTCTGGACGACAGCACCGTCTACAAGGGAGACGACAAGGCAGTTCAGCAGGCCAACGAGAACAAGGACGGAGACATACTCTTCGGTCTTAACGAGACCCGCTGGGGCCAGGTCATAGGCGGCAACTACGAGAACCTCAAGCTCGTGGACTGGACACCTGCATGGGCTTCCAAGGTC
Source organism: uncultured Bacillota bacterium (assembly GCA_947302945.1). Taxonomy (GTDB): domain Bacteria; phylum Bacillota; class Clostridia; order Peptostreptococcales; family Anaerovoracaceae; genus RUG13409. Next base: position 14,740 of record CAMYWZ010000004.1, on the reverse strand, counting down.
GGCAACTACAAGTACGACGGCAAGGCATACGGCCTGGTAGTGCAGAACGTTCTTATGATCTACAGGAACGACGCTGTCGGCACCAACGGCAAGGCTCTCAAGTTCAAGCACTGGGCTGACATAGTCGACTGCGGCTACACCTGGTACAGGCAGGGCAAGGTCGGCGGAACCACCAACTCCAACATCAACAACGCCATGCTCTACGCGTTCACCGATCCCAGCTCCCCGGCAGGCGGCATCTCCATCGACGGATGGAAGACCCTGTGGAAGTACTGCGCGAACGGCAAATTCACCGGCGACTCCTACGGCTTCGACCCCCTCAACAAGGGCGACGTCCAGGTGGCTACGTTCTACTCCAGCGCTTTCTACGGAAAGCTGGATGAAGCTTCCACCAAGTCCGACAAGCCCGTCACCGCCGACACCTGCAAGATCGTCGAGATAGAAGACGGCACCTACTACATCGCCGAGTACCTCGGCATCCTCGACAAGGCAGGCCGTTCCGAGGCTGACACGCTTCAGGTAAAGGCATTCGCAGAGTGGTTCGGCGGAGCCGAAGCTCAGGCTGCATGGGCAGAGCAGTGGGATACCTTCCCCTGCAACACCGAAGCTGCAAGCAAGGTCTACAAAGAGACACCGTCCATCTACACCCTGGACAACTTCTCGCTCAAGAAGGTCGCAGGCACAGACATGAACTACGCTCAGTACGTTGCAGCCCACTCCGCAGAGTGGACCAACATCATGACCAACCTGGGATTCTACTGGGCAGATCAGAATGCTGCACCGGCAGAACCCGACTGGGCTAACCTCAACTGGGCAACACTCACACAGGCTAAGAAGTAATAAGGCATTTACGGCGGGCCCTTTTTAAGGGCTCGCCTTTTTTGAAAGGTCAGACGTTATGATAAAGCTTAATGATATAGTCGTTAAATTCGGAGACTTCACCGCCCTTCACGACATAAACGTTCACGTCAAAGAGGGCGAATTCTTCACGTTCCTGGGGCCGTCGGGCTGCGGCAAGACGACCACGCTGCGCACGATCACCGGATTCATTTCTCCCGCCTCGGGCACAGTCTTCATGAAAGACAGGGACATTACCCGCGTTCCAATAGAAAAGCGCAATATAGGCATAGTGTTCCAGAGCTACGCGCTGTTTCCCACGATGACGGTCTACGACAACATAGCGTTCGGCCTCAAGATACAGAAGCTCAAAAAAGAAGAGATAGACAAAAAAGTGAGGGATATCGCGAAAAAGGTGGACCTCACCGACGAACAGCTTGAAAAGGCTGTGTCGCAGCTGTCCGGCGGACAGCAGCAGAGGGTGGCCATAGCAAGAGCCCTCGTCACCAGCCCCAGCATCATATGTCTTGACGAGCCGCTGTCCAACCTGGACGCCAAGCTCAGGGTGCAGCTGCGCAACGAGCTTAAAAAGATGCAGAAGGAGTTCGGCATAACGTCCATATACGTTACGCACGACCAGGAAGAAGCCCTTACGCTCTCCGACCGCATAGCGGTATTCAACAAAGGGTACATAGAGCAGATAGGCACTCCGAACGAGATCTACAACCATTCCGCGACCGAATTCGTATGCAACTTCATAGGCGACATAAACCGCCTGGAGGACGGTATTGTCGCGGCGCTGAATGAAAAGGGCGCCGGGCTGGACACTTCCTGGCATCACTACATACGCCTCGAAAGGCTGCATGTGAACAGGCAGACCGACGCGGACCACTTTGTATTCGACGCCAAAGTAGAGTCCTCCGAGTACTACGGGCTCTACATCAAATATACCGTAAAAGCCTTCGGGCAGACGCTCCGCATCATAGAAAAGAACGACGGACGCAACCCCTAAACCGAAGGCGAGTCTTTTGCAGTCAGCTTCTACAACTCTGACTTCATTAGCTACGCGCCGAAGGAGGAGTAACATGCTGAATGAAAAACGCATAGACTCGACCTTTGTTTTCAGGGTGATAGGCCTGGTGTTCTTTGCCTATCTGTTCCTGGGATTCATGGTCGTGCCTTGCTGGAACACGCTCACCAGCATCTTCACGGAGAAGACGGCCACAGGAGACCCGGATCCATTCGCGGTCATACGCTTCTTCCTTGCCGGAAACATGAAGCAGTACGTATGGAACTCCCTCAAGCTGGCTGTGATACTCGTAATAACAGTAAACATCGTGGGCATATCCATAGTGCTCCTCACGGAGTACTTTGAGATCAAGGGCGCGAAGATACTGCGTATGGGCTACATGACCACGATGATCTATTCGGGCGTCGCGCTGGTAACCGGCTACATGTTCCTTTACGCCAACGACGGAATACTCACGCCGCTGCTTACCAATGCCTTCCCCGGCCTTGAAAAGACCTGGTTCACGGGCTTCGGCGCGGTCGTCTTCACGATGACGTTTGCCTGCACCAGCAACCACATGCTGTTCCTCAGGAACGCCATAAGGGGCATAGACTACAACACAGTAGAGGCGGCGCGCAACATGGGCGCCAATCCTTTCAAGGTGCTGCTCAAGGTCGTAATGCCAACGCTCATACCTACGCTTTTCTCGCTCACGGTTATGACATTCATCACGGGACTGTGCGCCATGTCATCTCCTACTCTCCTGGGCTATGACTCCATCAACCCGGAGATAGTAAGGCTGGCAGGCAGCTCCACAGCGGACGAATCCTTCCCGCAGGCAAGGGCCGCGCTCTTATCCATCATACTAGCGCTGTTCACCATCATACTTTTGACGGTGCTGACAGCTTACGAGCGCAAGGGACATTATCTTTCGGTCTCCAAGACCAAGGCAAAGCTCCAGAAGCAGAAGATCAACAATCCTGTCGCGAACGTGCTGGCCCATATATATGCCTACGTGCTGTTCATAATCTATATGACGCCTGTGGTCATGATAATAATATTCAGCTTCCAGAGCTACACGGCCATCAGGATGAAGCGGCTTGATTTTTCAGGCTGGACGATGATCAATTTCTTCGGCACCGAGGACTACGAGTTCCTCACCTCAAGGGGCACCTACAAGACCCGCGAGGGCGCCATTTCAGGCGTGTTCTCCAATGAGGACACCCTGGGCGGCATAAAGATGAGCTTCGTCCTTGCGGCGCTGGCAGCCGCTCTGGCCTGCGTCATCGTGGTCGTTGCCTGCAATTACATCTCAAAGCACAAGAAGAGCGGCACCTTCCTCGAGTACGCGCTGCTCTTCCCCTGGCTGCTGCCTACAATACTCATCTGCTACTCGTACCGCACATACTTCAACAGCACAGACGTGTGGTACGTTGCAAACACCAACCTGTACTACGCGGAAAACGTCAAGCTTCTGATAATCATGGCTTACGTGGTCACGAAGCTCCCGTTCAGCCTCAGGATGATAAAGGCGGCATTCTACTCGATAGACACGGAGCTGGAGGACGCGGCTAAAAACCTCGGGTCCGGGCCTGTAAGGACCTTCCTGAGGGTGAAGCTTCCGATAATCCTCCCGAGCGTGCTGGCGGTGTTCGCGCTCAACTTCAACGCGCTGTTCACCGAGTACGACATGTCCGCCACCTTTGCCAGCAAGTACGGCAAGACCTACGCGATGGTCATCCAGTCCATGACCATGGACGAGGGCCTGTACGGCTACAACGTGAACGCCTCCGGCAGGCGCTGCGCCTCGACGGTGTTCATAATGATAGTATCGGGAATAATACTGTGGCTGGTCTACGGAGTAGGCGCAAGGGATCTTTCGGAGCGCCTGGCTGCAAAGAAGAGGCGTCAGGAATTCTTCGCGAAGCGCTTCGGCGGCAGGAAGCTTAAGACTGAACCATAGGAGGGCAGCTTGATAAAGAATATCGTTTTCGACATGGGCGACGTCCTGATGCACTTCACCCCGAAAGCCTTCGCGGACAGGTACGATCTGAGCGAGGCGGACAAGGCACTTCCGATCGAGACCGTCTTTGCCGGCGCGGACTGGGCCTTATGCGACTGGGGCTATCTCACCGAGGAGCAGGTCGCCGAAAGGGCCTGCGCGAAGCTTCCCGAAAGGCTGCACGAAGCAGTCTGGGGCTGCGCTGCCGGCTGGTTCGATCCTGTCATGCCTGTGGAGGGCATGGCGGATATACTCCGCAGGATGAAGGCCGCGGGGTATGGGCTGTATCTGCTGTCCAACGCTGGCAATCATCACAGGGACTACTGGCCTCATGTGCCCGGCAGCGAGTACTTCGACGGGGTGTTCGCGTCGTCCTATGTAAAGGTCGTAAAGCCCATGCCCGAGATCTACACCATGATGCTGGAGCGTTTCTCGCTCGACCCGAAGGAGTGCCTGTTCATAGACAACAACGGCCAGAACCTTGCGGGCGCCCAGCTTTCCGGCATGCAGCCTCTGCACTTTGTCGACGCAAAAAAGCTGCTTGATGATTTGAAGGAACTTGGGATAGAATTGTAAAAAAAGGAGGTGCGCCATGGATTTCGCGGAACTTAAGAAAACACTTGAAAAGAACGGGTTTAAGGTAAGCTGCTTTGAAAACAAGGAGGCTGCCGCTGAGTATCTGAACGCTCAGATAGACGGAAAGACGGTCGCCACGGGCGGCAGCGTAACCGTAAAAGAGATGGGGCTTATGGAGTCGCTCGGAAAGCACAATACCCTGGTATCGCACTGGAAGGTGCCTGCCGGGAAGACCGAAAAGGAAGTGCTTGTCGAGGCCATGACCACCGACGTCTACATCGCTTCTGCCAACGCCATCGCGAAGACCGGCGAGATCATAAACATCGACGGCCGCTGCAACCGCATAACTTCGCTCATTTACGGGCACGATAAGGTCTACTACGTAGTAGGGCGCAACAAGATAGCGGAGGACTTCCACACAGCGGTCGAAAGGGCCAGAAACATCGCAGGCCCCACTAACTCAAAGCGTCTCGGCCGCAAGACCCCCTGCGCTCTGGAGGGCAAACAGTGCTTCGACTGCAACAGTCCTGAGCGCATCTGCCGCACCATGACAGTCACCTGGCGCCCCAGCATGGGACTGGACGTGGAGATAGTGCTGATAGACGAGGATCTGGGGTTCTGAACGCAAAAAGAAAACGGGCCTTCCGGCAATGACCGGAAGGCTCTTTTTTCATTCGGAAAGCGGTATCAGCACCGTCAGGATGAAGTTGTGGTACTCGTCCGTGGACGTCGTAAGGATGCCGCCGTTGTTTTCGACCGCGCGGCGTATGCTCGAGATGCCAAGTCCGTGGCCGGGCGCCGCCTTGCTACCGATACCATGCAGGAGAGCCCGAAGTGGATCTTCAAGTGGGGCCTGCTGGTGTTCCCGATCGTGACCATCGCGTCCTCGATAGCATACGTTATCTGCGGATACATTCTCTAAGCAAACTCTGGGGAAACGCTTCTCCCGGCTTTTGTACAAGGCTCCCCGCCATCTGCGGCAGGGGGCCTTTTGTTGCAAATTAGATACTTGACCGGCAAAATAATAGGTGATAAAATCAAAAATAGTAAAATATTGCACACCAAGTGTTCTTTCCGGAAAGTTCACGGACCGGGCCGGAGGAAATAATAGGGAACCGCGTGTGAATCGCGGACGGGACCGCCGCTGTAAGCGCTGAAGGGTCTTCTGAATGCCATTGGGCTTATCGCCCGAGAAGGCAGAAGATCCGCCGGATATCCGTTAGGCGCAAGTCAGAAGACCTGCTTGGCTCAAGACGATCGGATCATTGTATGCACAGAGGAAAACGGCCGCTGCAGCTGCAGTGGCCGTTATTTCTTTCATGGAGGATAGTATGAAAAAGAGTTTCAGACTCGTGAGCCTGGTCATGGTCCTTGCCATGGTCCTCGTGCTCGCAGGATGCGGCGTCAAGGATACTGACCCCGCAAACGCAGCTTACGTCACCCTTACCGTAGAAGCAGAGCTCGGCAAGGCTAAGGACGGAAGCTTCATAGCCGCAAAGGCTCTGGAGATCCCCGCCGAGGGCACCACCGTAGGCGAAGTCATCAAAGCCGTGCACGCCAACTGGTTTGCTGACGGCGAAGCCGGATTCACGACCGCCAAGACAGAGTGGGGCGACTCGATCACCAAGCTCTGGGGCATCGAGAACGGCGGTTCTTACGGCTACTACGTCAATGGCGCAATGTCCATGGGCCTTACCGATCCCGTCAAGGCCGGCGACAGAGTAGACGTCTTTGTCTACAAGGACGCAAAGAACTTCTCCGACGTGTACATCATACTTAACGCGGAAGCAGCTGCCGACAAGGTCAACGTAAACGTGCAGTACATGGGCTTCGATGCCAACTGGAACGCCAAGCTCCAGCCGCTTAAGGGAGCGAAGATCTGCTACATCAACAGCAAGGGCAACCTCGTTGACAGCGGTGTTACCACAGGTGAGGACGGCAATGCCACCATCACTCTTAAGAACGGTATCTACAGGATAGTAGCCATCGACACCGACGCCATCTATACCGTCTCCGCTCAGAAGATCACCGTCAAGAAGTGATCAAAACGCTGAAAAAAGCAATAATCGTATTATTGGCATTAACAATGTCCCTGGTTTTCCCGGGACATTGTTTTGCTGCGGATGAAAGCCCTGAAACGCTGATCGAAGACATCTTTGCCGCCTGCATGGAAAGCGCAGGGGCAAAGGATCTTCAGGAGCTGGTCTGGTACTACGCGGACCACGCCGGCTCGAACGAGGAATGGTTCATTCTGAGCCTGCGGCAGCAATATCCGGGGGAGCTGGATTTCTCCGAATACCGCGCCGCCTACGAAAAGTACGCTCCGACCATAAGCGAAAAAAGCGCTTCGACAAGGCTCAAGGCGGCACTCATACTTCAGGCGCTCGGCAGCAAGAGCAGCTACATAGACAAGGCGGCGGAAGAAGCCACAGGCGCAGGCGGCATCATGACCTGGATATACGGCCTGCACGTTTTAAGCAACGGGGCGAAGAGCAGTTCGCACACGGCGGAAAGCGTCATAGACGAGATCCTGGCCCTCCAGCTTCCCGACGGCGGCTGGGCCGTCATGGGCGACAACGGCGACGTGGACGTCACCGCCATGGCGCTTCAGACGCTTGCCCCGTATTATTCGCAGGAAAAGGTGAAGGCCGCGGCCGACAAAGGCGTGGAGCTTCTGTCCCTGCGCCAGAAAGACAGCGGATACTTCGCGTCCTTCGGAGATGAAAACGCCGAGAGCACGGCCCAGGTTTTGGTTGCCCTCAGCAGCCTCAGCATAGACTGCCGCGGGGACGCGCGCTTCATCAAGGGCGGGAAGACCATACTTGACATACTCGACAGCTTTAAAACCGCTCCGGGGCAGTACGCTCACACGGTCGGGACGGCTGCCAACAGCTCCGCCACGGTCCAGACGCTGTATTCTCTGGTGAGCTTCGACATGATGCTCAAAGGGAAGGGCAGCCTGTACGTGTTCGGAAGCTTCTCCGAGCCTCACGCGGAAAGGCCTGTAAAGCAGCCCTCCGGCGGCCAGACGGATCCGGCAGATCCGGACGATCCGGGGACTGATCCCGTAAATCAGGGCGGGCAGGCCAGGAGCCTGAAGCCCTGGCTCTACGGCATCACGGCAGCGGCGGCTGTCATCGCATGCATCATCCTGCTGCTTCTTAAAAAGCGCAGCTGGAAATCCTACGCGTTCGTGCTGATCGTCGCGGCTGTGGCTGCGGCGGGCATAAGGTTCATAAACATCGAAAGACCCTCGGACTACTACGGGAGCGGAGGAGCGATCACCGACCCCATAAAGACCGAGATATACATAAGCGCGGCTACGGTCGCCGGCAAGGCGGCTCACATTCCGGCTGACGGCATAGTTCTGGCAAGGACGGAGATCGTTGTCAGCAAGGGGCAGACCGCTCTGGACCAGCTGATCTCCGCGGTCAGGAAGAATTCCATACAGATAGAGAACCGCGGCGGCTACATAGCCGGCATAGCAAACATCTACGAGCTTGATTATGGGGATCTGTCCGGCTGGATGTACAGAGTCAACGGGGAATTCGCAAGCGTCAACGCGGACGAGTACGTGCTTTCCGAGGGGGACTTCGTGGAGTGGCTGTACACCACGGACCTCGGCAAAGACATAGGCAACGAGTACAACGGAAAGTAAATTGAAGAGTTTCAAGGACCACAATCCAATAGCGGTATTCATCTATTACCTCTTCGTGATAGTGCCGGTGATGTTCTGCACCAACCCCGTGCTGGTGTGCATATCGCTGTTTTTCGGCATTGCGTTCCGCATGGCCAAGGATGGGGCTGGCGCGCTCAAAAAACTGCTGCCTTTTGCCGTATTCCCGGTCATCAGCATGATAGTCAATCCGCTCTTCGTGCACAAGGGCGTCACGGTGCTGTTCATCCTCAACGACAACCCGGTAACGCTCGAGGCTCTGCGCTACGGCCTTACGATAGGGCTGATCATATGCTCCACGGTGGTGTGGTTCTCCAGCTTCAACAGCATCATGACCACAGACAAGCTGCTCTACGTCTTCGGCAGCGTGTCGCCTAAAATAGCGCTGATACTGTCCATGGCGCTCAGGTACATACCGCTCTACGGGCAGCAGATAAAGAAGATACGCCAGGCGCAGCAGGTGACCGGGCTTTACAAGGAAGACAACGCGATCGACAAGATCCGGGGAGGCATGAGGATAATGTCAGTGATGGTCTCCTGGGCTCTTGAGAACGGCATCATAACCGCGGACAGCATGACGGCGCGCGGCTACGGCGTCGGAAGGCGCAGCCGCTTCTCGATATTCGGATGGCAGAAGAGCGACAAGGCTCTGATGGCTGCCACGGCGGTCCTCGGGCTGGCGGCAGTCCTTGCCATAGGCCTCGGGAAACTGGCCTACGTGTGGTATCCTCAGATAGTAACTCCGGGAGCATCGCCGGCAGCCGTTGTCTGCTACGCGGCTTACGCACTTCTCGGAGCTATACCCGTATATCTTCAGTTAAAGGAGGAAGCAAGGTGGAGATCCTTACAGTCAGAGATCTGAGCTTTCGGTACACGCTTGGTACTGAAGACGCCTTAAAGGGCGTCAGCTTCGGCGTGGAGGAAGGGGATCTGGTCGCGGTCTCCGGGCCGACAGGCTGCGGCAAATCGACGCTTCTCCGCATGCTGAAGAAGGAGCTCACGCCTGCGGGCGAGCTTTCGGGGCAGGTGCTTCTGGACGGAGTGCCCATTGGTCAGATAGACGCTAAGACGGCGGCGGCCTCCATAGGCTTCGTCATGCAGCGCCCGGAGCATCAGATAGTAACAGACAAAGTATGGCACGAGCTGGCCTTCGGCCTTGAGAACATGGGGTATCCCCAGGACGTCATCAGGCGCAGAGTATCGGAGATAGCCAGCTATTTCGACATAGAAAACTGGTTCGAGATGGATGTCGCGGACCTTTCCGGCGGCCAGAAGCAGCTTCTGAACCTGGCTTCGATCATGGTGATGCAGCCCAGGATACTGATACTGGACGAGCCCACCAGCCAGCTGGACCCCATAGCCGCGTCGGACTTTCTGACCACTGTGCAGAAACTCAACAGCGACATGGGACTTACGGTGATCATCGTGGAGCACAGGCTCCAGGAGGTGGTCCCGGCGGCAAACAGGCTGCTGATCATGGACAGGGGCGGCAGGCTGCTGCACTACGGAAAACCGCGCGAGGTATGCGCAAGGCTCCGCGAAAGGCAGGATCTGCTGATGGCCATGCCCAGCACCGTCAGGCTCTTTTCCGCCATGGACGGCAGGGGCGAGTGTCCTCTGACAATAAGCGAAGGCAGGCAGTGGATAGGCGGTTTCGGCTGCGAAAAACAGCCGGTCTTCGATCCGTCCTCCGAGAGCAGCGCGCCGCTTGCATTGGAGATGGACGACGTCTGGTTCCGCTACGGACGGAACGGCCACGACGTGCTGCGCGGCACCAAGCTGGCTGTGCACGAGGGCGAGCTCTTCTGCATCCTGGGCGGCAACGGCAGCGGCAAGACCACCTGTCTGGGCGCAGTCGCAGGGCTCAACAAGCCCTACAGCGGCAAAGTCCGCATCTTCGGAAAAGACATTAAAGAATACAGGAATCAGGAGCTCTACAGGAACTGCCTTACGATGCTGCCGCAGGACGTTCAGACCATCTTCCTGCGCAATACCGTCCGCGAGGAGCTTGCGGACGCGGGGGAGGCGGCAAAGGACCTGCCCTATGACATCGAGAGTCTCATGGACAAGCACCCCTACGATCTTTCCGGCGGCGAGCAGCAGCTCGTGGCGCTGGCGAAGGTGCTTGCCACCAAGCCAAGGCTCCTGCTGCTGGACGAGCCGACCAAGGGCATCGACGCCAGCGCGGCCGCCCGCATCGTTGGCATACTCAAAAAGCTCAGGGACGGCGGCATGACCATAGTCATAGTAACGCATGACGTTGAATTCGCGGCCATGGCCGCGGACCGCTGCGCCATGTTCTTCAGGGGCGAGGTCACGTCCACAGGAGCACCCAGGGAATTCTTCTCCGAGAACAACTTCTACACCACCGCGGTCAACCGCCTCACCAGAGGCTGGTTCCACGGCTGCATAACCCACGAGGACGCCATTCAGGCGCTCAGACTGCAGGGATGATCAGGATAAAGAACGAAAACTTAAGGAAGACGATAAGGGTCGCGGTGCCCTTCCTGCTGTTTCCGCTCGCGGTGGCAGCGGGGGTCTTCGTGTTCCCTGACAACTCGTACGCGTGGATCACGGTCGTCTGCCTGATCTTCGCCATGCTGCTGTTTTACGCCAGCTTCGACAAAAAGGTCGTGGGCACCCGCAGGATGGTTATAATCGCGGTCATGACAGCGCTTTCCGTCATCGGACGGGCGGTCTTTTCGATGATACCGGCCTTCAAGCCTATCACTTCCATAGTCATAATCACAGCCATATGGATAGGACCCGAGTCCGGCTTTTTGGTAGGGTCGCTAACGGCGGTCATCTCCAACTTCCAGTTCGGGCAGGGTCCGTGGACTCCTTTCCAGATGTTCGCCTGGGGCATGATAGGCCTCGTCGCGGGCTACCTGGGAAAGCCGCTCAGGAAGAGCAGGGTGGCGCTGGCGGTCTACGGCGCGCTTGCCGGCGTGGCGTACTCCATGATCATGGACATCTGGACAGTCCTCTGGTACGGCGAGGGCTTCAGCTGGCAGCTCTACGCGGCAGCCCTCGGGACCGCGATTCCCTATACCATAGGATACGCAGTCTCCAACGTCGTCTTCCTTCTTGTCCTCGGCCGCCCGTTCGGCGAAAAGCTCCAGCGCGTCAAACTCAAATACGGAGTATGAAAATTATAAAACAATTGTTCGCGTCCGTTGTAAACGGGCGCGTTTTGTGATACAATCAATATATTATGAGAGTCGATAAATACCTTAAGGTTTCGCGCCTTATCAAGAGGCGCAGCGTGGCGCACGATGCCTGCGAGGACGCAAGGATATTCGTCAACGGCAAGGAGGCAAAGCCCGGCAAGGACGTAAAGCCGGGGGACGAGATCACCATCGCCTTCGGCAAGTCCGAGATGAAGGTCCGCGTGCTCTCCACCCCCGATCACGTCGGCAAGGACGACGCGGCAAGCCTCTACGAGGTGCTGTCGTGACGCAGGACGGCAAGTTCAAACTCGTTGCCCCCTTCGGGCTCACGGGCGACCAGCCCCAGGCAGTGGAAAGGCTGGTGGCCGGTATTAACGCGGGCAAAAAGCACCAGACCCTGCTCGGAGTCACCGGCTCCGGCAAGACCTTTACCATGGCAAACGTCATAGAAAGGGTGCAAAAACCCACGCTCATCATCTCCCACAACAAGACTCTGGCGGCGCAGCTCTGCGGGGAATTCAAGGAATTCTTCCCCCAAAACGCCGTGGAGTACTTCATTTCCTACTACGACTACTACCAGCCGGAGGCCTACGTTCCTTCGACTGACACTTACATTGAAAAGGACTCGGATATCAACGAGGAGATAGACCGCCTGCGCTATTCGGCTACGGCGGCGCTCGCGGAGAGAAGGGACGTCATAATCGTGGCTTCCGTCTCCTGCATCTACGGCCTGGGCAGCCCGGACGAGTACCGCAACCAGATGATCTCTCTGCGCCCCGGCATGCAGAAGAGCAGGGAGGATATACTGCGCGGCCTCGTGGACATCCAGTATACCCGCAACGACCTTGGCTTCGAGCGCGGCACCTTCCGCGTCCGCGGGGATGTCATAGACATCATCCCCGCCGGTGCCGAGAACGCCATACGCGTAGAGCTTTTCGGCGACGAAATAGACTCCATCAAGGAGCTCAACCAGCTTACCGGAGAGGTCATGGCCATAAGGAACCACGTCGCCATCTTTCCGGCCAGCCACTACGTCACCAGCAAGGATCACATGGAGAAGGCCCTCGTCAGCATCGAAGAGGAGCTGGAGGACCGCCTCAGGTGGTTCACGGACCGCGGCAAACTGCTGGAGGCCCAGCGTCTGGAGCAGCGCACCCGCTACGACCTGGAGATGCTCCGCGAGATAGGCATATGCAAAGGCATAGAAAACTACTCGCGGCACCTTATCGGCAACCCGCCGGGGGCCATGCCATACACGCTCATAGATTACTTCCCGAAGGATTTCCTGATAATCGTGGACGAGTCGCACGCCATGCTGCCGCAGCTGCGCGCCATGGCCAACGGGGACCGCTCCAGGAAGGAGAGCCTCGTGGAATACGGCTTCCGCCTGCCCAGCGCTCTGGACAACAGGCCGCTCCGCTTCGACGAGTTCGAAGGCAAAGTCAACCAGATAATATACGTTTCCGCCACGCCGGCTGCCTACGAAAAGGAAAAGTCCGGCGGAGTCTCGGCGGAGCAGGTCATTAGGCCTACAGGCCTTCTCGATCCGCCCATCACGGTCGTCCCCACGGAAGGCCAGATAGACCACCTGATCGGGGAGATAAACAAGGAGACGGCCAAAGGATACAGGGTGCTCGTCACCACGCTCACCAAGAAGATGGCCGAGAGCCTCACGGATTACCTTAAGGGCGCGGGGCTTAAAGTGCGCTACATGCACTCGGACGTGGACACTCTGGAGCGCAACGAGATCCTCAGGGATCTGCGCCTTGGCGTGTTCGACGTCCTCGTGGGCATCAACCTCCTTCGGGAGGGTCTGGACCTGCCGGAAGTCTCGCTCGTGGCCATACTGGACGCGGACAAGGAGGGCTTCCTCAGGACCGAGACTTCGCTGATACAGACCGTCGGCAGGGCCTCGCGCAACGCCGAAGGCCGCGTCATCATGTACGCTGATCATATCAGCGACGCCATGCGTGCCTGCATGGACGAAACGGACCGTCGCCGCGGCATCCAGGAAGCCTACAACGAGGAGCACGGCATCACGCCGGAGACCATAAAGAAAGCCGTCAGGGACGTCATCGAAGTCACCACCAAAGTGGAAGCGGACGTGGATGAATACGAAGGCAGGAGCCTCCTGGAGCTCACCAAAAAGGAGCTTTCGGACTACGCCGCCAAGCTGGAGAAGGAGATGCGCGCCGCCGCCAAAGACCTCCTCTTCGAACGCGCCGCCGTCCTCCGCGACCGCCTCCTCGAAGTGCGCAGCGAACTCTAACAGTATAGTTACATATATGCCTTCCCCTTCAGGGGAAGGTGGCGCAAAGCGCCGGATGAGGTATCAATGAACAGAAATCCATTGTTAACACCAAATGCGCAAGATCTGCGTAAAAACATGACAAAAGAAGAGCGTCATCTATGGTACGATTTTTTGAAGAGTTTATCTGTAACAGTAAACAGACAAAAAGTCATTGGAAATTATATTGTGGATTTTTACTGTGCAAAAGCACATATAGCTATAGAACTTGATGGATCGCAGCATTATCAATCAGAGGGTAAAGAAAAAGACACTCAACGTGATAGATTTTTTGAGAACAAAGGGATAAAAGTGCTTAGATATAGCAATTCAGATGTGAATAATAACTTTGAGGGTGTCTGTGAAGACATTTTGAATCATATTAATGCCTCATCCGTCTGCTGACGCAGACACCTTCCCCTGAAGGGGAAGGCAGAAGGGAAGTATAAGATGCAGAAAGACTTAGTCATCAAGGGGGCGAGGGCCCATAATCTAAAGAATATAGATCTTACGATACCGAGGGACAAGCTGGTGGTCATAACCGGGCTTTCGGGGTCGGGAAAGAGCAGCCTGGCTTTCGATACGATCTATGCGGAAGGGCAGAGGCGCTACGTGGAGAGCCTTTCGGCCTACGCAAGGCAGTTTCTGGGCCAGGTGGACAAGCCGGACGTGGACTCCATAGACGGCCTCTCGCCGGCAATTTCCATAGATCAGAAGACCACCTCCAAGAACCCGCGCTCAACCGTCGGCACCGTCACGGAAGTTTACGATTACCTCAGGCTTCTCTACGCACGCATAGGCGTGCCTCACTGCCCGGTCTGCGGCCGCGAGATCAGCAGCCAGAGCGTGGACCAGATAGCCGGCCTCATCATGGACAAAGGGGACGGCGCAAGGGTCACCGTGCTGGCGCCCGTGGTGCGCCAGAAGAAGGGCATGCACGAAAAGGTCCTCGAGCGCATACAGCGCGAGGGCTTCATCCGCGTGCGCGTCGACGGCCAGATAAAGACCCTCGGCGAGGACGAGATCAGCCTTTCCAAGACCTTCAAGCACAGCATAGACATAGTCGTGGACCGCATAGTCGTAAAGCCCGGCGCGGAGGGGCGTATCTCCGAGAGCGTGGAGCTGGCCCTAAAGCACAGCGAAGGCGGCCTTGTAGGCGCCATAGTGCAGCGCGGCGAGGCTT
>CAMYWZ010000003.1 GCA_947302945.1 uncultured Bacillota bacterium | reverse complement strand
GGCATCTGGCCGCCTTCGAAACCGAGGCGTGTGCCGCCGCCGCTTCTGGAGTTCTGGCCGTTCATGCCGCGTCCGGACGTGGTACCAAGACCGCTGCCGCTTCCTCTGCCGACTCTCTTTTCCTTATGAGTGGAGCCTTCCGGCTTCTTTAATTCGTGAAGTTTCATCAGTCGTTCCTCCTTACAGCTCTTCAACTTTCAGAAGGTGAGAGACCTTGAAGATGGCGCCGCGGGCTGCGGGCGTATCTTCGAGCTCCACGCTCTGACGGATCTTCCTCAGACCCATTGCTTCTACGACCTTCTTCTGATAAGGAGTGGAACCAATGGTGCTCTTGATGAGCGTTATCTTAAGCTTCTTAGCTTTTGCCATCTCACTCTTCCTCCTATCCTAAGATCTCTTCCTTTGAAAGACCTCTGAGGGCGGCGACTTCTTCGATAGTCGTAAGCTCTTTGAGTCCTTCTATGGTTGCGTATGCTACGTTGCCCGCGTTGCTGGAACCGAGCGACTTAGCTCTGATATCCTTGATGCCCGCGAATTCCAGGACCGTTCTTGCTGCGCCGCCGGCGATAACGCCGGTACCGGGAGCAGCCGGCATGAGGAGCACTTTGCCTGCTCCGAACACGCCCAGGCTCCTGTGGGGGATCGTGGTCCCTACCATGGGAACGGTGATGAGAGACTTCTTGGCGTCGTCGCTGGCCTTTCTGACGGCCTCGGGGATCTCGACGGACTTGCCCAGGCCCAGACCTACGTGGCCGTCCTTATCGCCGACGACTACGGTGACGCTGAATCTGGAGTTCTTTCCTCCCTTGACTACCTTGGTGACCCTTCTGATGTTGATTATGGATTCACTGAGGTCGAGCTTGGAAGCATCTATGTTTCTTGCCATGTTTTCTCCCTCCTGTTAGAACTGCAGACCGGCTTCTCTTGCGCCGTCAGCCAGTTCCTTTACTCTGCCGTGATAGAGGTATCCGCCTCTGTCGAAGCAAACGGTCTCGATGCCTGCATCCTTTGCGGCCTTGCCTATCTTCTTGCCGACGAGCTTTGCAGCTTCCTTGTTTCCGCCGTAAGCAGCCTCTGCCTTGATATCCTTGTCAAGTGTGGATGCTGCTGCGAGGGTCCTGTGGTTTACGTCGTCGATGACCTGCGCGTAGATGTTCTTGGTGCTTCTGAATACACAGAGCCTTGGCACTTCAGGAGTTCCGAATACGTTCTTTCTGACTCTCTCGTGTCTTGCGACGCGGTTGTCATTTCTGCTTTTAGTTGCCATATCGATCATTCCTCCTGTTACTTACCGGTCTTGCCTTCTTTGCGGCGCACGTTCTCGCCGGAATAGCGGATGCCCTTGCCCTTGTAGGGTTCGGGAGCTCTCCAGGCGCGGATGATGGCTGCGTAGTTGCCGACCTGAGCCTTGTCAGCGCCCTTGACTATGATCTCGGTAGCGCTGGGGACTTCGGTGGTGATCCCTTCGGGATCCGGCATGACCACGGGGTGGGAATAACCGAGCTGCATGACAAGTTCCTTGCCCTTCTTCTCGGCTTTGTAGCCTACGCCCTGGATCTCGAGCTTCTTGGAGAAGCCTTCGGAGACTCCGACCACCATGTTGTGGACCAGAGACCTTACGAGTCCGTACTGAGCGTCAGCTCCCTTGGCCTTGCTCTCGTTGGTGAAAACGAGCTTGCCGTCTTTCTTTTCGATCTTGATAGCCGGGCTTACCTGCTGGGTAAGGGTTCCCTTGGGACCCTTCACGGTAACAAGGTTGGTATCGGTGATGTTCACTTCTACTCCGGCAGGAACAGTCACAGGCAGTTTTCCTATTCTGGACATTTGTTTCTTACCTCCTTATTACCAAACCATGCAGACTACTTCGCCGCCTACTCCGAGCTCTCTGGCCTGCTTGTCGGTAAGAAGACCGTTCGAGGTGGAGATGATGGCTATTCCGAGTCCGCCGAGCACCTTGGGGACCTCGTCCTTCTTGGCGTAGACCTTAAGGCCGGGCTTGGATATCCTCTTGATGCCGCTGATGACTCTCTTCTTGTCGGGACCGTACTTCATCTGGATCTTGATGATGTTCTGAGGTTCGGTCTCGACTATTTCGAATCCTTTGATATAACCTTCCTTCAGAAGGATCTCGGCTATATTCTTTTTTATCTTGGATGCCGGAATCTCAACGTCCGCATGTCCTGCGGTGTTGGCATTCCTGATTCTTGTAAGCATATCTGCTACAGGATCTGTCATTGCCATGATATTTCCTCCTTCCTTCCGTTACCAGCTGGCCTTCTTGACGCCGGGGATCTCTCCCTTGTAAGCCAGCTCTCTGAAGCAAATACGGCAGATACCGTATTTTCTTAAATAAGCATGCGGGCGGCCGCAGATCTTGCAGCGGCTGTAAGCCTGAGTCGAAAACTTGGGCTTTCTTGCCTGCTTAACTTTTAAAGATGTCTTTGCCATTGCTGTCTCCTTACTTCTCGAACGGCATTCCCAGAAGCTCCAGAAGAGCCTTTGCCTCTTCGTCTGTCTTAGCCGTGGTGGTGAATACGATGTCCATGCCCCTGATCTTCTCTACCTGATCGTATACGATCTCGGGGAATATGAGCTGTTCCTTGACGCCCATGGAGTAGTTTCCGCGTCCGTCGAAGGAGTTCTTGCTTACGCCCTTGAAGTCCCTTACACGGGGGAGAGCGATGTTGAAGAACTTGTCGGCAAACTCGTACATCCTGTCGCCGCGAAGGGTGACCTTGCAGCCTACGGACATGCCGCTTCTTACCTTAAAGTTTGCAATGGATTTTCTGGACTTGGTAACAACGGGGGCCTGGCCTGCTATTATAGCCATTTCCTTAACTGCCATCTCCAGAAGCTTGGGGTTGTCCTTGCAGTCTCCCAGACCCATGTTCAGTGTGATCTTCTCGAGCTTGGGGACTTCCATAACGTTAGCGTAGTGGAACTTTTCCTGCAGTGCGGGGAAAACTTCCTGCATGTAGCGCTCTCTCATTCTTGCTGCCACTGTTGTTTTCCTCCCTCTTAATCGATCACCTGGCCGCTGGCCTTGGATACTCTGACTTTCTTTCCGTTCTCGGTCTTGTAGCCGATGCGGGTGCCTTTTCCGGCTTTCTTATCGTAGTACATGACGTTGGAAGCGTCGATGGGGCCTTCGACCTTTACGATCTGAGCGGGGATGTCCTGCTTTGCCTTCTCGTGCTTGGTCTGGATGTTGACGCCCTCAACTACTACTCTGTTCTCGGACGGGATGGCCCTGAGGACCTTTCCTGTCTTGCCCTTGTCCTTGCCTGTGATGACGAGGACAGTGTCGTTCTTCTTGATCTTCATTGACTTTTGTCCTCCTTCTTACAGTACTTCCGGAGCGAGGGATACGATCTTCATGAATCCGCGGTCACGGAGCTCTCTGGCTACCGGTCCGAAGATACGTGTTCCTACCGGGGTCTTGTCGTCCTTGACGATGACTGCGGCGTTCTGGTCGAACTTGACATAGCTGCCGTCCGGCCTTCTGGCGCCTGTAGAAGACCTTACGATTACGGCCTTGACTACGTCGCCCTTCTTTACTACTCCGCCCGGAGTAGCGTCCTTGACTGCGCAGACGATTACGTCGCCGATGTTGGCGTACTTGCGGCCTGTGCCTCCAAGGATGCGGATGCAGAGCAATTCCTTAGCACCGGAATTGTCAGCAACCTTAAGTCTGGTTTCATTCTGGATCATTCCGTGCCTCCTTACTTAGCCTTCTCTACGATCCTGACAAGTCTCCATCTCTTGTCCTTGGAGAGGGGCCTTGTCTCCATGATCTCGACTCTGTCGCCTACGCGGCACTCGTTGTTCTCATCATGGGCCTTGAATTTCTTGGTGATCTTTTCAGACTTACCGTACAGAGCATGACGGCGGGATTCTTCTACTGCCACGACTATGGTCTTGTCCATCTTGTCGCTTGTTACGAAGCCGACCCTTGTCTTTCTGAGATTTCTTTCTTCAGACATTTGTGCATCCTCCTTTCGATCAAGCCTGCGCCTTCAGTTCGTTTTCACGAATGACGGTCTTTACTCTGGCGATATCCCTCTTGACTTCCTTCATCTTGGCCGGGTTTTCAAGCTGGCCGGTGGTGTGCTGGAATCTGAGGTTGAAGAGTTCCTTCTTGAGTCTGAGCTCTTCTGCTGTAAGCTCGGAAGCGCTCATTTTTCTGATATTTTCGATTTTCATTACGCTTCACCGCCCTTTACTACGAACTTCGTCTTGATCGGGAGCTTGTGGCCTGCGAGACGGATGGCCTCTCTTGCCTGTTCTTCTGTAACTCCCTGGATCTCGAACATTACCCTGCCGGGTTTTACTACTGCTACCCAGTGGTCAGGAGCACCTTTTCCGGAACCCATACGTACTTCCGCGGGCTTCTTGGTGACCGACTTGTGCGGGAAGATCTTGATGTAAACCTTGCCGCCTCTTTTGATGTAACGAGTCATGGCGATACGGGCAGCTTCGATCTGGTTTGCTGTTATCCATGCGGGCTCAAGTGCCACAAGACCGTAATCACCGTAGGTGACGGTATTGCCCTTGGTAGCCTTGCCCTTCATTCTGCCTCTGTGAACTCTTCTGAATTTAACGCGCTTAGGCATTAACATGGCTTAGTTCCTCCTTTCCTCGTACTACTCTGCCGGAGTCTGCTCAGCTTCCTGAGCCGGAGCCTCGGTAACTTCTGGTTCTGCCGGTTTTACAGGACGCTTGCGGGGGTTCTCGGGCCTCTTTGCGGGCTTCTCGTCGAACTTGCCGCCGCGGCGGTCTCTGCGGTCACCACGGTCGCTGCGTTCTCTGCGCTCGCCGGTCCTTTCGCGGCGTTCGCCGCCCCTGCGGTCGCGGTTGCCTCTGCGGTCGCGGCCTTCCCTCTTGGATTCCTTTTCCTCGGGGATGGCGGGGACAAGACCCTTGTCAAGCACCAGGCCGTCGTTGACCCAGACCTTGACGCCTATTCTTCCGTACTGCGTATCAGCTTCTGCAAAACCATAGTCGATGTTTGCGCGGAGCGTGTGGAGAGGAACGTTGCCCTCTGCGTACTTTTCGCTTCTGGCGATCTCGGCGCCGCCTATACGTCCGCTGATGACGACCTTGATGCCCTTGGCGCCTGCCTTCATGGCTCTCTGGATGGCCTGCTTCATCGCTCTTCTGAAGGAGACACGCTTCTCCAGGGACTGCGCGATGCTCTCAGCTGTCAGCTGGGCGTCGGAATCGGGCTTTCTTACCTCTACGATGTTGAGGGAGACCTTCTTGCCTGTGAGCTTTTCGATCTTGGTCTTTACCTGGTCTATGCCGTCTCCGCCGCGGCCGATCACCATACCGGGCTTTGCGGTGAGGACGTTGACTCTCATCTGATTCTCGGCAGCTCTTTCGATAACGACTTTGGCAACGCCTGCGTTATAGAGCTCCTTCTTAACGAACTCTCTTACCTTATTATCCTCTACGAGATAATCGGAGAAGTTCTTCTTGCCGGCGTACCACTTGGAATCCCAATCCTGGATGACGCCTACTCTCAGTCCGTGAGGACTAACTTTCTGACCCATTTATAAACCTCCGATTACCTTTCCTTAAGAACGACTGTGATGTGGCTGCTTCTCTTGAGGATGCGGCCTGCTCTGCCCTGAGCTCCTGCTCTCCAGCGCTTCATGGTGGGGCCCTGGTTTACACAGATCTGGGCTACGTAGAGCTTGCCGTGGTCCATGTTGAAGTTGTTCTCAGCGTTCGCGAGAGCGGACTGAACTACCTTCTCCACGTACTCGGCGCTCTTGCCCGGCGTGAACTTCAGGATGGTGAGCGCGTCGTCGATGTTCTTGCCCCTTACAAGGTCCGCAACAGGTGCGAGCTTAGTGGGGGACATCCTTAAATATTTTGCAACTGCTTTTGCTTCCATGAAAGAATCCTCCTACTTGACCTTGCTGGAACCCGCGTGACCTCTGAATGTTCTGGTCGGCGCGAACTCTCCGAGTCTGTGACCTACCATGTCTTCTGTAATATATACAGGGACATGCTTGCGGCCGTCGTGGACCGCTATGGTGTGTCCGACCATCTGCGGGAAAATCGTGGACGGTCTGGACCAGGTCTTGATGACCTTCTTTTCGTTCTTGGCGTTCATCTCGTCGATAGCCTTAAGAAGCTTTTCGTTGACGAACGGGCCTTTCTTTAATGATCTGCTCATTTACTTCTTCCTTTCTTCAGGCTACTTCTGATCTCTGCGCTTTACGATGTACTGGTTGCTGGCCTTGTTCTTCTTCCTGGTCTTGTATCCGAGCGCGGGCTTGCCCCACGGGGTGACAGGACCGGGGCGTCCTACGGGAGCTTTGCCCTCGCCGCCGCCGTGCGGGTGGTCGTTCGGGTTCATGACGCTGCCGCGTACTGTCGGACGTATGCCCATGTGCCTTGTGCGGCCGGCTTTACCGATGTTGATGAGCTCGTGCTCTATGTTGCCGACCTCTCCGATGGTAGCTCTGCACTCCATGCGGATCTTTCTTACTTCTCCGGACGGGAGACGGACCTGTGCGTACTCGTCTTCCTTAGCCATCAGCTGAGCGCCGTTTCCGGCTGCTCTGCAGAGCTGCGCGCCCTTGCCGGCCTTGAGCTCTACGTTGTGGATGATGGTACCTACCGGGATGTTCGCGAGCGGAAGTGTGTTTCCGATCTTGATATCAGCTTCGGGGCCGGAGTAGAGAACGTCTCCTACCGCAAGCCCGTTGGGAGCGATGATGTAGGTCTTGGTGCCGTCAGCGTAGGCCAGCAGAGCGATGTTCGCTGTCCTGTTGGGATCGTACTCGATGGACTTGACTGTAGCGGGGATGTTGTCCTTGTTGCGCTTGAAGTCTATGATCCTGTACTTTCTCCTGGAGCCGCCGCCCTGGTGACGGACGGTGATGGCGCCGCGGTTGTTTCTTCCGGAGTGCTTCTTAAGAGATGTCGTAAGGGACTTCTCCGGGGTGGTCTTGGTGATCTCCTCGAAGGTGGAGACCGTCATTCCCCTCAGACCGGGTGTGGTCGGTTTATACTTTTTGATTCCCATGCTGTGCCTCCTTTAGAGTCCTTCGAAGAACTCGATGGGCTTGCTGGATTCTGCCAGGAAGACTATGGCTTTCTTGTAGCCGGGGGCCCTTCCCACGAATCTGCCCTGTCTCTTGAGCTTGCCGTCGTAGTTGGCGGTGTTGACCTTGTCGACTGTTACCTCGAAGGCTGCCTCAACAGCTGCCTTGATCTCGGTCTTGGTGGCGTTCTTGGCGACCTTGAAGGTGTACTTTTTGGAAGCCGCGTCGTCCATGCTCTTTTCGGTGATGACCGGAGCGATTATTACGTCATAAGGAGTACTCATTATGCATATACCTCCTCGATCTTCTTAACAGCATCCTGGGTGATGATGAAGCTGTCGTGGCCTATGATCTCGTAGACGTTCATCTGGGTGGCTGTCGTGGTGGCGACGCCGGGGATGTTGTTTGCGCTTCTGATTACGTTGTCGTTAACTGCCTCGGTAACGATCAGGGGCTTCTTCGCGGCCTTGACGGCTTCGAGGAACCTGACCATTTCCTTGGTCTTGGGCTCTGCGAACTCAAGCTTGTCGACTACGATGATCTCGTTCTCCTTTACCTTGGAGGAGAGGGCGGAAAGCATTGCGAGCCTTCTTACCTTCTTGTTGATCCTGTATCTGTAGCTTCTGGGCTTGGGTGCGAATGCCACGCCGCCGCCTACCTGTGTAGGATCGGTGGTGCTGCCCTGTCTGTGGCGTCCTGTGCCCTTCTGGCGGAACGGCTTGCGGCCGCCTCCGCGGACGTCGCCTCTGGTCTTGGCGGACTGTGTGCCCTGCCTCTGGTTGGCCAGGTAGTTCTTTATGACTTCGTGAACTGCGAATTCGTTGGGCTCTATGCCGAAGACTGCATCATTGAGTTCTATGGTGCCAGCCTCAGCTCCGGCCATGTTCAGCACTTTTACTGTTGCCATTTGACTTCCTCCTTCCTACTGTCCCTTGACGGCGGTGCGGATCTTCAGAAGACCGCCCTTGATCCCCGGAACAGCGCCCTTGACGAGCATCAGGTTTCTGTCCGCGATGGTCTTGACTAATACCAGGTTCTGGACTGTTACTGTATCCCTTCCTGTTCTTCCGGGGCCGTCGTTTCCGAGGAATACCCTGGAAGGATAGGTGGCTGCCGCGAGGCCGCCGGGGAGTCTCTTGTGCTTGGAACCGTGGCTCATGGGGCCTCTTCTGTGGTGATGCCTCTTGATGTTGCCCTGGGTCCCCTTACCTTTGGAAGTGCCGGTGATGTCCAGCTTGCTTCCTACTTCGAAATCGGCGACCGTGATGGCCTGTCCGAGCTCGAAGGTCTCGCCCTCTTCGGGTCTGAATTCAGCGAGGTGCTTCTTTGCGGTGACGCCGGCCTTCTTGAAGTGTCCGGCTTCGGGCTTGATGACTCTGCTTGACTTCTTGTCTTCGAAACCGATCTGAACGCCATAGTATCCATCGGTCTCAACTGTCTTGATCTGGGTGACCACTGCGGGGCCTGCCTCGATGACAGTTACGGGGATGATCTCTCCGGCTTCGGAGAAGATCTGGGTCATTCCGACCTTTTTCCCTAAAATCGCTTTCATTTTCTTCCTCCTAAGTTCTTTCAGCGGATCGGTTACTGCCGCACGTAGTTGCTCATCATAGCCGATCATTCAAAGCACGTTGGTAATCTATCGTTACTCTTGTACTTACAGCTTGATCTCGATATCCACACCCGCGGGCATGTCCAGCTTCATGAGAGTGTCCATGGTCTTCGGCGTCGGGTTGAGGATGTCGATCAGTCTTTTGTGGGTCCTCTGCTCGAACTGCTCACGGCTGTCCTTGTATTTGTGGACTGCCCTCAGTATGGTGATGACTTCCTTCTCGGTGGGGAGAGGGATGGGGCCGGAAACTTCGGCGCCTGTCTTCTTGGCGGCATCTGCTATTCTGGCCGCGCTCTGGTCCAGTGCTGTGTGATCGTAAGCCTTGAGCCTGATCCTGATCTTCTGACTGCTCATTGTTTGTTTTTTCCTCCTTGCTTGTGATGAGGCTTTCGCCTTGTGATTCGGCACATTTTCGCTATATCTGTGCCAGGAGAGCTCTCGCTTTGATGGGTGTTGCACACGGGCTCTTGCGTACCGCGTTTTCTCCCTCAAAAGAAATTTGCGAGAACCCCTTCGCCGGTCTCGAAGGACCGACAATTCTCTGCAGAAATTCCCTGATAGCGCAGCAACTTCCTGCGTCTTTGCTGGCCTGGAAAGCGCATTTTTCAATGGTTTTGGGCATACTGAGCCCCTTTCCCTGCCTTAAGCAAGCCCTAATAATATACAACCGGCGAATATAAAAAGCAAGTACTATTTTTTGTTTTTTTGAAGTTTTTTGAAAAAAGTTTCGGAGGCCCAAAACCCTTGATTTCAGCGGCTTTGCGGGAACTCCGGCTCCTATATCGTGCAAGATTGCTACGCACACTCTTCCGGGCGTATCATATCAGGCCAAAATATATGGGGCCCTCTTTCGGAAGACCCCAATATGCTGTGTTTTTCAGAGAATTGACATAAACAGCACCGGAGGGACGGTTCTTCCGGTGCCGGCCGCTTGCGCGGCAGGCACGATTCGTGTATACTTATTATTAGTATTGAGTAAGGAGGTTTTACTATGAAAGGATACGATTATGCCAAGTGCGGCAAGTACTACAGGTACCTGTTCCTGATGGTCATACCCAGTCTGATCATCGGGGTCGTGCTGAACAAACGGATCGTCGGGAATCATCCGGCGCTCGTGACGGCAGGGATCATACTCAGGGCAGTCCTGTCCATTGTCTGCTCGTACTTCATCTGGCAGCTTCGGACAGAGGATGAGCGCTACAGTAAGGCGGCCATCCTGAATGTCTGCATAGCGCTGCTGACCGCGATACAGAACTTTCTTGCGCCCGAACAGTACGCACTGCGTATCATCCTCTCTTTGGTCGGTCTCGCGCTGGGCATCTTCTACGCCATGAACATCTATCCGGCGAACGCCGACGTGCTCTCGCAGCCTGACCCGAATCTTTCAGCAAAGTGGCTGAATATCAAAAAGTACTACATGATAATGGCAGGAGCTTCATGCGCTTCAATGGTGCTGATATTCGCCCCGTTTCTGCTGATGGTGGCGGCGCTTGCTGTAGTCGTCATGGCCCTGGTTGTCTACATCATGGAGCTGAATTCGTTCGACCGTTCGTCAAGAGCCTGCGCCCTTTACGCGGAGACTGTCGGCAGGCCGGAGGATGAGACGCCGGGTAACTGATAAGTATAAAGGCGGCGGAATGGTTCCAATAATACCTCATCCGGTCCTTCGGACCACCTTCCCCTGAAGGGGAAGGCTTAAAAGAGCAATATAACTAACAGGCAGGACGCTTAAGCCCTGCCTGTTTTCTTTATTGTGTGATATGGTTTCCGCCCGGCTGTGAAGCGTCAGCCGAAGTGGCCCAAGTATACTTCCTTGATGATGGCGGCGTATTCGCGCAGATAGTAGTGCGGGAGGAGGACCGCCAGGCCGGTGCTGCCCAGGCCGGTGACCGAGTTGAAGCCGCAGGCTTTGGCCAGCTTGATGGCCCTGTAAAGGTGGAAGCTGGACGTTACGACGACCACGTCGTCGAAGACCGTGCCGCCCTGCGCGATGATGATCTGCTTGGCGTTCTGGAAGTTCTCCAGGGTGGTGCTGCTGGTGTTTTCAGTGAATATCCTTGCCTGATCGAAGCCAAGGCCCAGAAGGACCCTGGCGGCAACGTCGCCTTCGGCGGCGCCTTCGTCGTCGCCCTTGCCGCCGGTGGTGATGATCTTTACGATCGGGGGCAGAGCGGCCGTCTTGGAGCGGAGCCTTGCGAAGTCCGCGTCGCGGATGTATTCGGCGGCTTTATCGATCCTTGCCTGGAACTCGACGGACGGAGTGGTGCCATTGACCTTCGCTCCGAGAACTATGAGCCAGCGGGCGTTCTCGGCGGGGCCTTCAGCAGCGAACACGATGTCCCTGTAGAGGAAGACGCCGAAGTTGGCGGCGCACGCGAGTATGATGAGGACCAGCAGCGCCTTCAGGAACTTGGGCAGGCGCGAGTGGTGCGAAAGTATGAAGCTGAGTATGAGCAGCACGCCGGCGGCTATCAGCCATATGAAGTTGAACCAGGCTCCGGTGCCGAGTATGAAGACCACTATGCCTCCGTAGACGGCGCAGAGCAGCGCAAGCACGAAGAGCAGGCTGCTGATGAAACCCACGCCTTTTCTGTGTTGCCCCGACTTGTTTCTGGCAGCTATCTTGGCTTCCTCGAGCTTGACGAGACGTATGAGCCTGGGATCGTCTTCCGGGCGGAGCTCCTGCGGAGTTTCCCCCTGCGCGTCCGAAGGCTCTGCGGCGGGCTCCTGCGGAGCGGGCTCTGAAGCCTCCGGCGCCTGAGATTCTGTCTGCGGCGCATCTTCAGCCTGAACCGCAGCTTCCTGCGGAGCGGGCTGAGCTTCGGCTTCGGGCTGGGACTCGTCTTCCTGCGGTGCAGGCTGAGCTTCGGCCTCCTTTGCGGCTTTCTTTGCGGCCTTTTCGGCCTGCCTGGCAGCGCGCTTTTCAGCCCTGAGCTGCTTTCTGGACTTCTTTTCCGGCACGGCAGCTTCTTCCGGGGCCGCCTCGTCAGCGGCCGGAGCATCTTCTGCCGCCGCTGCCTGCAGGATCTCCTCCGACAGCTTTTCCGTCTCTCCTGACGGCGCGGCTTCTTCAGCAGGAACTTCCGCGGACGGCTGGGCCGCCGGCGCTTCCTCCGCTGCAGGAGCAGTCTCGGAAGGCGTTTCCGCCTTTTCGGCAGCGGCCTTCGCCGCAGCCTTCTTTGAAGACTTTGCGGACGGTACTTTCTTCGTTCTGAATTTTATGGTATTCTCGCCGGCTGTTTCTTCCGCACGGTCGGGGATCAGCTCCCTGACGTCAGTTGCGGCCTCGAAGGCGGACTCAACGGCCCCGGAGGCTGTCTCAGCTGCCTCTGCGGCAGCAGTAGCCGCGCTTTCAGCCTTCAGCCTCAGCGCTTCGGCTGCTTCCGCTGCCTTCCTCTTGAGTTCAGCCGCTTCCTGCGCAAGCTGCCTGTTGAATTCCTCGGCCTCGGCGATACTTGTTTTCTTCTCTTCCGACATTTGCTTCCCCCGGTCTCATTCCCCTTTTGATCTATCAATATATAATATCACATTAAAGGCCGCTTGTAACTAAGACTTTTTTGGCACTTTCGGCGGCGGAGACGAAAAAAGAGCGGGTCCCGGTGAGGATCCGCTCTTTGTTATAGTATCGAGTTCAGCAGCTAGGATGCCGCGTCGACCTTGACGAAGGGCTTGACGTTGGGCTTGGGGAAGACGTGGATGACCTTCTTGGGGCACTTCTTCGCGCAGAGGCCGCAGTTCTTGCACTTGTCGGGATCGATGACAGCGTGGTTGTTGACGACGTGGATGGCGTCGAACTTGCATTCCTTTTCGCAGAGCTTGCAGCCTATGCAGCCGGCGGAGCAGGCCTTGGTGGTGTCCTTGCCCTTGTCGGCGGAATTGCAGCCTACGTAGACGCGCTTGACGTCGGCTATGATGTCGATGATCTGCTGCGGGCAGACGCTTGCGCACATGCCGCAGCCTACGCATACTTCCCTGTTGACCCTGGCAAGACCGTTGCAGACCTGGATGGCGCCGTAGGGGCAGGCCCTCTCGCAGTCGCCGAAGCCTATGCATCCGTACTTGCATACGCCGGGGCCGCCGAAGAAGCCTTTTACGGCAGCGCAGGTCTTAAGACCCTGATAATCCATCTCGGACTTGGTGGCTTTGCAGTCACCCGAGCAGCGCACGTTGGCGACCTGCTCGATGACGTCCAGGGCCTCCTGGCCGAGTATCGCTGCTATCGCAGCTGCTACGCCGTCGGCGCCGGGGACGCAGAGGTTGGTCTTGATCCCTTCGGGATCTGCGGCAAGTGCGGCGGCATAATCGTCGCAGCCGGCAAAGCCGCATGCGCCGCAATTGGCGCCGGGAAGCTGGTTCCTGATGGCAACGGCAGTTTCGTCAACGGGGACAGCCATGAACTTCGCGGCCAGCGACAGAAGCGCGGACGCGATGAATGCTATC
Organism: uncultured Bacillota bacterium; assembly: GCA_947302945.1. GTDB lineage: Bacteria > Bacillota > Clostridia > Peptostreptococcales > Anaerovoracaceae > RUG13409. The sequence goes on along the minus strand of CAMYWZ010000003.1, from coordinate 5,646 downwards.
ACTACAGTCAGAACTACAGGAGCTATATAATTCGCCATTTCTATACCTCCTTACATTCCGAAGATCTTCTCGAGCATTCCGGAGAAGCCCAGGAAGCAGAGACTGGTGATGGATGCAGCTACCAGCGTGGACGCGATGCCCTTGAAGGCCTCGGGATAGTCGTTGGTCTCGATCTTGCTGCGGACCCCCGCGAAGAGGAACATCGCAAGCGTGAAGCCGACGCCGGAACCGAATGCGTTGAGTATGGACTGCAGGAAGTTGTATTCGTTGTCGATGTTCAGCACGCAGACACCGAGAACGGCGCAGTTGGTGGTGATCAGCGGCAGGTAGATGCCCAGGGCCTTGTGCAGCGAGGGGATGTACTTCTTAAGGAAGATCTCTATCATCTGCACCAGGGCGGCAATTACCAGTATGAACACTATGGTCTGCATGTATCCTATGCCCTTCTTGTCAAGAAGGTAGGTCTGGATGGGCCAGGTGACCGCGGTGGCGATGACCATTACTATGATGACCGCGACCGACATGCCCATGGCGTTGTCAAGCTTCTTGGAAACGCCCAGGAAGGGGCAGATGCCCAGGAACTTGGACAGAACGTAGTTGTTTGTGATTATCGCGCTGAGGACGATATAAAATGCAGCTGTAAGACTCATTTGTTATCGCAGCCTCCTTCCTTGTTGACGTCGGAGCAGAACTCCGCGCCCGGGCATCCGATGCACTTGTTGGCCCTCTTGTCCTTGACCTTGCCCTTCGTGATCCTGTTGACCAGGGCGATGAGGCAGCCGAACACGAAGAATCCGCCGGGAGCCATGATCAGGATGGTGAACGGGCTGAAGAGGTTCGCGGTGACAGGCGCTCCGAAGAGAGTGCCGCTTCCGAGGAGCTCTCTGATGCAGGCCATGACCGTGGCCGTGAGCGTGTAGCCCAGGCCCATGCCTATGCCGTCCAGCGCGGAATCGATGACGCTGTTCTTGTTGGCGAAGGCTTCCGCCCTGCCGAGGATGATGCAGTTTACTACGATCAGCGGTATGTATACGCCCAGGGCCTTGTCCAGCGAGGGAGCGTAGGCCTTGAGCACCAGCTGCACTATGGTAACGAAGGTGGCTATGACCGTGATGTAGCACGGGATGCGGACCGTGTCGGGGATGATCCTCTTAAGAGCCGAAATGATTATATTCGAGCAGGTAAGGACCACGATTACGCAGGCGCCCATTCCTATGCCGTTTATGGCCTGGGTGGAGATGGCCAGCGTGGGGCAGGTGCCGAGCACCAGTACCAGTACCGGATTCTCCTTTATTATGCCGTTAGTGAGGATCTGGAGCTTGTTCTTTTTCATTTCTCAGCCCCTCCCTTCTTCGGAACTCCGTTGAGTTTGGATCTTGTGATGCTGTCGATATGCGGAGTGAGTATGTTCATGAGAAGTATCGCGAACGAAACTCCTTCCGGATAGGAAGCGAACGCGCGGATGAGCATCGTGAAGATGCCGCAGCCTATGCCGAAGATTATCCTTCCCTTGGTAGTGATCGGGGAAGTGACGTAGTCGGTGGCCATGAAGATGGCTCCGAGCATGACGCCGCCGGCGCAGACCTGGAAGATGGGATCATAGCCCATGACCGCAGCAAGGACCGCGACTGTGGCTATGAAGGACACCGGGATGGCCGGGGAGATGACCTTCCTGACCACAAGGTAGATGCCGCCGATCAGAAGCGCGCATGCGCTGATCTCACCCATGGAACCGTTGATGGTTCCGAGGAACATCTCGAGGTTGCTGGGAAGCTCTGCTGCTCCGGCGTTAAGCATTGCCAGCGGGGTGGCGCCAGTTACGGCATCCACGCCTGCGTTGTTGATGATGGCCTGGCTCATCTTTTCGGTGACGGCCCAGGTGGTCATCGGGGTAGCGAAGCCTATGAACAGGGCGATACGTCCGACTATGGCGGGGTTCGCGAAGTTCTGGCCGAGGCCGCCGAAAATCTGCTTTACGACTACTATCGCGATGAAGCATCCGATTACAGCCATCCAGATCGGCATATTGACCGGGAGGTTGAAGGCGAGGATGACGCCTGTTACTACGGCGCTCCAGTCTCCTATGGTGTTCTCCCTGCCCATGATCTTGCGCACTGCCCACTCGAAGAATACGCAGGCTGCGGCGCAGACCGCTGTCATCAGGAGGGCCCTGAAGCCGAACACGTAGATGGCGACTGCCAGAGCCGGGATGAGAGCGATGACTACGTCTCTCATTATTGTGGCTGTGTCCGCGGGGTTGCAGACGTGAGGAGCCGATGAAACGATCAGATTGGTATGCTTATCTGCCATTACTTGCTTCCTCCTTCCTTAGCCTTTTCCGCCTCGGCTTTTGCTGCTGCCTTGGCTGCCGCGGCTTCCGCCTTGGCTTTCTTTTTCTTATCGTCTTCCATGACGAGGGACTTGGCCTGCTTGATCTCGAAGTTGAGCTGCTTTCTTGCCGGGCAGGAATATGCGCAGCATCCGCAGTCCATGCAGGACATTACGTTGAACTCCCTGAGGGCGTCGATGTCCTTGTCCTTGAAGGCTCTGGAGAGCCTTGCGGGCATGAGGTTCATCGGGCAGCCGGCCACGCAGCGTCCGCAGTTGATGCAGGCGGTCTCCTTCCTCTGGGTGGCGAAGGTCTCGTCGAAGCACAGGATGGCGCTGTTGCCCTTCATGACGGCGAAGTCGTCCCTGGGAATGGCGCGGCCCATCATGGGTCCGCCGAGGATGATCTTCTTTACCTCTCCCTTAAGGCCGCCGCACTGCTCTATGACATCGCAGATCATGGTGCCGATGGGAACTTCCACGTTCTGCGGCTTGGCTACGACGTTGCCGTCAAGGGTGAGGAACTTGGATACGAGAGGCATGCCCGTGGTGAGGTACTGCTGCAGCTTCAGCACTGAAGAAACGTTGGAAACGATGCAGCCTACGTCGGCGGGAAGCTTGCCTGCGATGAGGTGCCTGCCGGTGCACTCGTAAATGATGACGCGCTCTGCGCCCTGGGGGTAGACCTGGCGGAGAGTGAGGACTTCGATGTCCTTGTCGCCCGCGAGCACTTCATTGAACTTGGCGATGGCGTCGGGCTTGTTGCTCTCGATGCCGATGACGCCTCTCTTGATGTCGAGCCATTTCATGATGGTGCGCATGCCGTCCACCATGTCCTTTGCGTAGGCCAGCATGGCGGCGTGGTCTACGGTGATGAAGGGCTCGCACTCGGCTCCGTTGAGGATGAGGGTGTCCACCTGGCCGGGCTTGGTGTTGTACTTGATGGACGTGGGGAAGGTGGCTCCGCCCAGTCCTACGACACCGGAGGCTCTGACGGCCTTGAGGAAATCCTCGCGGCTTTCGATGACGGGAGGCACGACTGTCTCTGCGATCTCCTGCTTTCCGTCCGTCTTGATGACGATGTTTGTGTCTACGCGGCCGTTCTGAGTCATGAACTGCTCGATCGCTTCGACATCTCCCGATACACTGCTGTGGATCGGGGCGCTGACAGGTTTGTCGCAGTCACCTATCAGCTGGCCAACCTTGACGTGGTCGCCTTTTGCGACTACAGGCTGGCAGGGAGCGCCGATGTGCATGGACATCGGTATGTAGACCCTTTCAGGAACAGGCATCGGGATTATCGGCATTCCCGCGGTGTTCTTCTGGTGGTCTACGTGCACCCCTTTGAGATGCTTTCCTGAACTCATTAATTGCTCCTTTGATACTTTTGCGCGGCTTGATGCTCCCGCGTGGATCCAGGCTGTACGGAGCCCTTTGACGGACGACACGAAAAACAGCGCAAGCCGCAAACTTGCACCATTAAATTTACCTTATCGGCGCCGTTTTGTAAAGGTGGACGGGGATTAAATAAATATTTAACAGGATTTACACCGATGTAAACGGAGGTTTCTGCACACTCAGGGCTTGAAGCTGAGGACCTGTTTTAACGCGGTCTGTTTGTCCACGCCGGCGAGGCGGAGTTTGTGGGCGTAGGCGAGGAGCTCGCCGAAGCGTTCGCCGGGCTGGAGGCCGGCCTCGATGAGGTCCTTACCGGTGACGTAAGGCTTTGCCATAGTCTCTTCGTATGCTTTGAGGCGCTCGAAAAGGAAGGCACTGTCCCCTTCGAAGGGGGTGGTGCCTGAGACGACGGGCTTGTCTGACATGGCCATGTAGATGAGGTCTTTGGGAGATGCAGCCTCGTCGAACATGTGGTTGGTGCTCTTGACGGAGGACTTGCTGAAGGCCTTCATGTTGGGCTTCATGTGGAGAGGGACCATGTTGAGGACGTAACGGATGACGGCCTCCTCGCCCGTGATGCGGCGGAGGAAGGCTTCGATGAGGGGAAGGCCTGCAGTTTCGTGGCCGTAGGCGTGGATGCGGCCGTTTACCACCTCCGTGGTGACGGCTTTGCCCACGTCGTGAAGGAGCGCCAGGAGCATGAAGCGGAAGGGTTCCGAGACTTCCGGGCGGAAAGCGGCGGCGCGGTCTAAGACCTGCATGGTGTGGACCCAGACGTCTCCTTCGGGGTGGAAGACGGGATCCTGGGGAAGGCCGACGAGGGCTTTGATCTCCGGGAACCACGTGTCCAGCTGGTCCATGCTGCGGAGGACTTCGAAGAAGACCGAGGGCCGATCGGCTGAAAGCAGGGCTTTTTTGAGTTCGCCCTCGACGCGCTCGCGCGAGAGGGCGGAGAGGTCCATGCGGCGGCAGAGGGAGACGGTCTCGGGGGCGGGGGCGAAGCCGAAGCGCGCTGCGAACTGCGCGCAGCGCAGGACCCGCAGGGGGTCTTCGGCGAAGCCGGCGTCGTCCACGTGGCGCAGGATGCCGGCGGCCAGGTCCGCCCTGCCGCCGAAGTGGTCGATGACCTGCCCGGTGAGGACGTCCTGCAGCATGGCGTTGATGGTGAAATCGCGGCGGCGGGCTGCCTCTTTCGTGCCGATGAAGGGGTCTGTAAAGACCTCGAAATCGCGGTGGCCCCTGCCGGTGGCGTGCTCCTTTCTGGGCACAGCGATGTCTATATCGTGCCCGGCCAGGCCGTAGATGCCGAAGCTGCTGCCGTAGGAGAGGACTTCGCCCAGCTGAGCAAGCTGGGCACGCAAAACCTCCGGCAGAAGGCCGTGGACCTCGATATCGATATCGCCGGGGTCCTTGCCCATAAGCCGGTCGCGGACGAAGCCGCCGACGAAATACGCCCTTCCGCCGGCGCTTTCCACTATCTTTGCGATTTGCTGCGCTGTCTGAAGATCGGTCAATTTCTGTCCTTTATTTCTCCGCGGGGCAGAGGAAGCCCGCGTACGGGAAGCTCCATACTTCTATCTTGTTTCCGAAGCGCTCTGCTTCGGAAACTTCCGCCGCGCCGAATCTGAGCTTTATGCTGCCGTGCGAACCCTTAGCCGAAGCATCCGGATACTTGTGAGCCATGATCACGGAAACGCCTTCCATGAGCTTTTCGATCAGCTCCGGCTTTTCGGGGAAGCTGCCGTGCGAGGGATAGACCACGTCGAACTGATCCTTCATGGCCTGAAGCTTTTTGAGGCTCTCCGCCAGATCCGGGAAGCTGCGCCCCGGACCGAACATGAACATTCTGTTGTTCTGCACGCTGTCGCCGGAATACAGAGCCCTGGCATTAATGTCCAGAACCGCAACGCTTCCTGGAGT
>CAMYWZ010000002.1 GCA_947302945.1 uncultured Bacillota bacterium | reverse complement strand
ATGTTTAAGTTATTGGATCAATAGTGAGCGCGGAGCTGCTCGCCGTGGAGGACGAGCTCCTTGGGCTTTCTGCGCTGGATGCCCGGGTCGAGCGGCATTGCGTACTCTTCGGCCTCTACGAGTTCCTTACGGACGAGCTTGCCGTCCAGGTCGTGAGGAAGTACGCCCTTCTCCAGGCACAGGCCTGCGGCGACGCCGGCTGCGTGTCCGAGCGAGAAGCTCGGCGCGATGAGCCTGGAAGCGATCTGCGCATGCCACGTGGTGGAAACGCAGCGGCCCGCGGTGAGGATGTTGTCCAGTCCCTTCGGTACCAGGCACCTGTACGGGATCTCGCAGTAGGTCTCCTGATTGTTGCGGACCTCGTAGCCGCGGCCCTCCATGAACGGGTGCATATCCCAGTCGTTGCAGCGTCCTGCAGGCCAGTTCACGACGCCCTCAACAGGCTTGTCGAAGTGTGCGTGAGCGATGAAGCCCTTCCTGCAGCTGGTCGGGTGGTGCTGGCAGAGAACGTCAGTGACGATGGTGATGCCGTCTTCGAACTTGCTGCCGACAAGAACGTCCTTGTCGGTGAGGATGTAATCGCCTATGACCCTGCGGGTCTCTCTCATGCCGGGCAGCGAGCCGATAGCAACTATTCTGCAGTTCTCATAGCCCGGGAAGTACTTCTTGAAGACTTCCTCGAGCATGATCATCTCGCGGTGCTGCTCTATGGTCTGCCTCGTTACGTCTTCGGGATCCAGGTTCCTGCACCTGTAGGCGTGGCAAAGGTCTATCGTTACGTCAGCGCATTCGTCCGGTGTGCCGGGGACCTTGTAGGCCAGGCAGCCCGGGAATACGAAGTCCGGCATGTCCTTGTTGGCTATGGCCTGCGAGAACAGGTCGTAGGAATAGGAGCCCTTGCCCTTTGCCGCGTCGGTCTTGGACCACGCGTCGCTTGCTTCCTTGTACTTGATGAGGTTTACGCCTGCCATGCGGAACGCGATGGAAGTCGGGGCGTTGTAGCCGCCGTACTGGTTCGAGCCGCTGTCGCAGATGCCGCCTGCATAGGCGCCCAGATCGCCGTCGCCTGTGGCGTCGATGAAGAGGTCTGCCTCTACCTCGAACAGACCGCCCTTGTTGTGGCAGATGGCGCTGATGAGGTGGCCGTCCTCCACTCTTACGTCTACGAGAGTGGTGTAGTACATGATCTGCACTCCGGCCTCGAGTACCATCTGCTCGAGCATGAATTTGCCCTTCTCCGGCTCTACGCAGTCGTGGATGTACTTGCATGCCCAGCCCTTCTCATAGAGCCTGTCCACGTACTCCTGCACGAATCCGCACATGTGGCCCGCGATGCCTGTGACGAAGTCGTTCGTCATGAGGCCGCCGAAGGAGCCCAGCTGCTCGATTATCATTGTCCTGGCGCCGCGTCTTCCTGCATGTACCGCAGCCGCCACGCCTGCCGGTCCGCCTCCGCAGACCAATACATCAACGTGATAATTCTTCATAAAATACCTCCAGTAATATTAAATAGCTATAGTTCGCTGTTGATCCTTGCTATCTCTTTGCTTACTGCTTCGTAGACTCCGGGGTATGTGGACATTGCGCCGCCGGCTGCCATGCAGGGGATGAAGTAATGCCTTGAGCCTTCCCTTATGGCCTGCTCGACTATGGCCCTGACGCGCTCCTCGTTCCAGTTCGGATCGTCTATGTCCTGGTTGTCTATGCCGCACATGAAGCTTATCTTGCCGCCCCACTCCTTTATCATCTTGGGGATGTTGTTGGCCCTCATGCAGCCCTGCCAGATGTCTATGCCCATCTCGACCATGTACGGGAGCAGATTGGCCCCGTAAGAGTCCGAATGGTGCACTATCAGCTCCACTCCGTGAGAGTGATAGTACCCGTAGATCTTCTTGTACGGCTCCAGGAAGTACTCCGCGAACATCTCGGGAGACAGGAAGGACGAAGTCCTGCTGCCCCAGTCATCGTGGTGCAGTATGGCTGTCGGCTTGATGTGCTTGCAGAGCTCCTCCGCCCAGGAAAGCTCCCACTCCGTGAGCATGTCGACTATCTCGTGCATGCATTCAGGCTCCACGTAGAAGTTCAGCAGGCAGTTCTGCATCTCCATGAGATAATGGCACTGCTCGAAGATGCCCGGGCCCACAAGGCAGGTGCGGAAGTACTCGTTGGTGTCTATCTCCGCCGCGCGCTGTTCAAAGGGCGCCCACTCTTCGTCCGAGAACTTCGTCGGCGGGATGGTTACGTACTCTCTCCATCTGGTGATGTCCTTGATGACCACGTGCTCCGCATCGTGGACCGGGAATGCTCCGGGAACGTTCTCCGGGAAGGATTTGTAGACTCCCCATGCGTTCTTTACGAGCATGTCGCCTTTTTTGAGTCTGGGGTTGAGCTTGCTCATGGGCGAGCCCATAGCCATCTTGAAGGCCTCGAACTGGTTCACGTACCTGTCCGGGTTTCCTCCGTGAATGGTCTCCAGCACGTTCTGTCTTTTGGTTAGCATCGTTTTTCCTTTCTGTGCAGGATGCTGCCTATTTGTCAGACGCTCTGTCGCGCAGAGTGATGAAGTAATATATGAATGCGAGCGCAACAGGTATGAGCCCGAAGAGGAACATCTTGCTGTACCCGAATATATCCGAAAGTTTTCCGCCCAGGAAGCTTCCGATTATGATCCCTATGTCGGAAGCGCAGTGGAAGGTGCTTGACGCCGCCCCTCTCCTTTCGGCGGGCGCGGCCTTGATGGCTATGCTCTGCAGCGTCGGGGTGAGTATGCCGAAGAGCACTGACCACAGCAGCGCGGCTATGATGTACACCACGAAGCTGCGGCACATCGATATCGTGACAAGGTAGAGGACGAAGACCGCGAAGGCCAGATACACCCTCCTGTCCTTGGATTTTTCTGTTGTCGGGATGCGGTCCAGAGCGAACCTGACCACCAGCAAGCCGAGGGCGCTTGCGGTGGTGAACCAGCCCGGGTTGGCGAAGCCCAGCGATCTTCCGTAAAGGATGACGTAGCTCCTGAGCCCGAAGCCGAAATACGTTGAGAATGCTGAGATCAGAGCCGGTTTTACCGAGCGGACCTCAAAGAGTTTGGAAAGGTCGAACACGTCCTTTAAGCGGAACTTTTCGCCCCTCCCTTCGGGGATGCGGTAGACCAGAAGGAACGAGAGGACTACAGCTACAACCATCGCAGCCGCGGACATCCATACCAGAGCCGAAGGCCCGTGCGACTTGTAGGTGCCCACGCTTATGGTAGCCGTAAGGGCCGACATGAGGCTTGAGCACAGCGTTACGTAGCCTATGCCCCTGTCCATTTTATCCCTGGGCATGTAGTCGAAACCGACGGTGTTCGTCATCTGGACGGCGCAGCCGTTGCCCGCGCCCATGACGAGCCTGGCCCCTACGAAGATCCCGAACACCGGGGAATAGAGCATAAGGAACATCGCGGCAACGAATATGACGGACGCGGCTATGAAAGCCTGCTTCCTGTTGCCGTGGTCTATTATCCACCCGGCTATAGGCCTTGCCAGGAGGATGACGAAGGAATACAGACTGTGGATGACTCCGTAGGTGGTGTTGCTTCCGCCTGCGTCTATTACCCACAGCGAGAACGCCGAGCCTACGATGTAATTCGCGAAATTGACCGCGGCTCCCATCAGCAGGATGATGCAGAAGTACTTGTTGAAGAGCTTCGACCCTTCCTGAGGGGGAACGTATTCTTTTTTACTGATAGATCCCATCGTTTCTGCTACCGCCGGAGAATTCCTTGGAAATACAGGTGTACCCGGTCAAAGGGTACACCTGTATGTTTGCTGTAAGACCGTATGTACCGTCCGGACTACATGATGAAGCCGAACAGGATGAAGAATACGCAGGCTATGATCGCCCAGAGCAGTGTGAAGAACCAGCCCTTGGTCCACAGGAACTTGCTTGTCATCGACGGATGTCCTGTGATCAGCGGAGCCAGCGAGCTTGCCGCCGGAGTGATGAAGGCGAAGAAGCAGCAATACGTGATAGTTGAGCAGACCGCGGTAGCGTTGCCGTCTCCCGCAAGCTGGTTGACGCAGGCGAACGGGATCAGTATCGTGTTGAGTATGTACGCGATAGGCGCACCGTTCAGGAACTGTGTGAGCGTGCAGCAGAATACCGTAGCTACTATTACCATTACTACGAAGCTCATGTTGCCGAGTACCGGGGTGAGGACCTCGAGCAGCCACTGCTTGATGCCGTACTTATCCGCGCTCATCGCCTGACCGCAGATGTTGATGCAGGCTATCATCAGCAGGGTGCCCCACATGATGGTCTCCTTCAGGTACTTGCCGGAATCCATGAAGGGCTTTCCTTCCTTTGTGTGAGGAACTGCCAGGATGCCGAAGATGATGATCCAGATCCAGGTGTTTCCGAACTTGCCGAGGAAGGCCTTCAGGGCGCTGCCGTTCGGCAGGAAGGAGTTGAGGAACAGAAGGATGACGCCTACGACGAATGCGCCGAGGAATATCTTCTGACGGAAGTTGAACTTGGTTCCCTGTCCGCCTACGTTGAGCTTGTTGGCATCCAGCTCTGCGAGCGGCTTGAGGTTGCACTTGAAGATAGTGGTCATCGAGAGTACGTAGAGGATCAGGAAGACTACTACTGTGCAGGTGGTGGAGAACAGGTACTGAGCCTGGTTGAGCTCGATACCGTAGGTGGCCATTATACCGGTGGCTATGGCCAGTGTGCTGAGGTGTACGCCCTTGAACGGCAGTACGTAGGAACCGATGTTGGATACGTAGATGCCCATGAGTATGAATCTATACTCGTCGGAATCCTTGTCGTATCCGGCTGCTTCCACGACACCTTCAGCTACCTGGTACATCATCAGGATGGATGCGGTACCGGTGGTGAGCATCGAGAGCAGTGTGGTTACCAGGAAGAGTATGAAGAGGAAAATGCGGGGGTGTCCCTTGTTGATCTTCAGACTCATCAGTTTGTTAGCGAGTACGAACGGGGCCTTGGTCTCTCTGAGCGCTCCGCAGATAGCCCAGACGAAGATTACCATTACCAGCGTTGCGTTACCCATCCATGCCTTCAGTACGTTTGCGGACGTATCATAGCCATGGAATACCAGCGCGACAAGACCCAGCAGAGGGGGCCAGATCGCTTCTTTTGTGCAGACGAGCATTACGAGCACGCCGATGTAAATACCCAGGATGGCGACACCGAGCTCGGTGACGGTCGACCAGGGCTTTACGACCAGTCCGAAGCCGAACATCATGAACAGCGAGAACACTGTCAGTATGGTGTACTTCGGATTGAACTTCTTTTCGGTCAATTCAGCCATGTTAAACCACCTTTCTGAAAAGAACTCCTAAAAGCAAATGATTTCGGAGATTTTTGGAATATATTCCAAATCCCTCGCTTATATTTTAGAATTATTGACAATATAATCACAAGTGCTTTATGAGCAAGGCGCAATTCATTTGCGTGCATACGCCTATCCGATTTTTGCATACAGAACATCTTCACAAAGCAAAAAGATTCATATATAATAGATTTGCAATACTGTCCGTCCGAGTTTTTCACTTAAAAACCAAAGCTATGGATCTGGAAACCATCAACATCGTGATAACGGTAGCAAGGCTCAAGAGCTTCAGCGCGACAGCCCTGTCCATCCCCTGCTCGCAGTCGTCCGTCTCAAGGCGCGTCGAATCCGCCGAAAACGAGCTGGGCATCAAGATCTTCGACCGCCCCAGCTTCGGAGGCAGCAAGACCCTCACGCTCACGGACGCCGGAGAGGACATCGTAAAATCCATGGTCAAGGTCGTGGACGCCTACACGGAGCTCTTCAGGGTGGCGAACACCGCCCTCGGCGAGATATCCGAAGTCATCAACCTCGGCATAGTATCCAACATGATGCCGCCCCAGGGCTTCACCAGGATGAAGAGCGATTTCTACGACCGCTGCCCGGACATCAACCTCCACGTGAAGATGGACGTCTTTTCCGAGCTCATGGCGCAGTTCCGCATCAGGAGCATAGACGCCGTGCTCTTCACCACCATAGCGCCTTTGGACGACTTTTCATGGATGGAGAGCGGCGAATACGTAAGCTGCCTGGGCTTTACGGACATGTCCGTAGGCGTATCCGTAAACAGCAGCTTCGCTAAAAACGACAGCATCACCCTCCCGGAGCTTAAGGACTCCACCTTCCTCCTCAGCATCGACGATCAGAAGGACCTTCCGGTCAGCAGGTCCCTTAAGCACAGGAACCTGCGCGAGAAATGCATCAGGGCGGGCTTTGAGCCTAACATCAAGGCCATACCCAACGACATGCTGGAGATACGCTACGAGAAGGCCAAGAACGGCAAGGGCATATTCCCCTCCCATACGCCTGTGGCATGGCGCCACATCGAGGGCATCAAGTACCTGCCGGTAACAGACTACCAGAGCCCGTCCTACTTCTATCTTCTGAGGGCCGAAGGCCGCAAAGAAGCCCCGATAAACGATTTTGAAACGTTCTTCATGGATCACACCCTGCAGCTGAAATAGTCTTCGGCAGGGTTTTTATATTTCACCACGTTCATAAAAAATAACATACGATCTGCGGTACTGCAGGAAAGGAAACACAATGAGCGTCAAGACCATCATCGAGCCCCAGACTACCATACCCGTGTACGACGAATGCGACGTGCTGGTAGTAGGCGGCGGCGCTGCGGGACACTCCGCGGCAGTTGCGGCTGCAAGAGCAGGCTGCAAGAACGTAATACTCATGGAGCGCTACGGCTACTGCGGCGGCGATGTCACCGGCGGCTTCGTGCTCTACGTCCCCAACCTCTCCTTCTACAACATGACCTACGTAAGAGGCATCCAGGAAGAGTGGTTCACTAGACTTAAAAAGATACCCGGCGCAGTCTCCGGCCCCGGCCCCGAGCTTGCCGGCTCGAGAAGCAAGAACCTCATGAGGAACCATCCCGGCGCCACCACCAGGGTAAAGCCCGAGATGCTCTGCCACTCTTTCAACGTGGAGCCCAACCAGCTGAAGATAGAGATGGACATCATGCTCAACGAGCTGTCCGACTCCATCAGAGTCATGTACCACTCCTGGGGCTGCAAACCCATAATGGAAGGAAACGTCTGCAAGGGCGTGTACTTCGAGTCGAAGGAAGGCCGCAAGGCCGTCCTGGCAAAGATAGTCATCGACGCCACGGGCGACGCGGACATCTGCAGGCTCTCCGGAGCCCCCACCACCTCGTCTCTGGACGAACAGTGCCGCTGCGGATCGACCGCCCTGGTCTACAGGATAGGCGGATTCTCCTTAAGGGAGTACAGGGAGTGGCGCAGGGTCAACCCGGAGCTGGCCAAGGAGCTTACCGACGGCGTTGCTAAGATACACGGCTTCAGGGCTATGCTCGGCGGCGGCCCGACCGACGACGTCTCGATCTCCCCGAACTGGCAGCCCAAGATGGACTGCTCCACGGTCGCGGACTCCACCAAGACCGAGATGGGCACCAGGCTCAAGATCAGGGAGGTCCTGGACTGGTACAAGGAGTGCTGCCCCATCATCTTCCACGATGCTTACCTTTACGATATAGCGCCGCAGCTGGGCACCAGGGGCTCGCACCGCATAGTCGGCGAGTACATCATCGACAAGAACGACTGGGCCTTCCCCAAGCAGCATGACGACTGCATCGCATGGCACTGCACCGTCGAGACCCTCAACGACAACGCGCCCATCGAGATCCCCTACAGGTCGATCCTCACGCAGAAGGTGGACAACCTCCTCGCCCCCGGACGCCACATCTCCGCGGACAAGATCGCCATAGACAACGTCAACCTGATCCCGCAGTGCGTTGGCACCGGCCAGGCAGCAGGTGTCGCGGCAGCGGTAGCGGTAGCAACAGGCGCCACCACCCACACCGTGGACATCAAGCGCGTTCAGGACATACTCGCCGGCGAGCAGGACGTTCCTCTTCCCAGGAACCCGCACACGCCGCAGGAGTACACCGACTGCCTCGTGGAGCACGAATACGGCCTCTACACAGAGCCGGCCAAGGCGGCGATAGCCGCAGGCGAAGCGGGAGCTTACCGCCACTGGTCCATCACCAAGGGCAGCGGAGACCCGAACAAGAAGCCGGCAGACACCCCTCATCAGTAACCGGATCACGGTTGCGCATACAAGGTCAGCAATTTCAAGCTTAAAACGATAAAGGAGGAAACATGAGCAAATACTACGACGAGCCTGCGAAGAAAGTCGAGATCTACGCGGAGTGCGACATACTCGTGGTCGGCAGCGGATGCGCCGGCCACAGCGCCGCCATCTCGGCTGCGAGAGCAGGCGCAAAGAACATCATAATCATGGAGCGCTACGGCTACTCCGGCGGCGACGTCACCGGCGGCCTGGTCCTCATGGTGCCGGACCTCTCCTGGTACAACAAGTCCTTCGTAAGGGGCATCCAGGAAGAATGGTTCACAAGGCTCGAAGCCTACGACAAGACACTGGTGGTCGGCCCTAAGCTCGACGAGCTGGGCGACACCGACCCGGCCAAGATCAACCGCTGGCAGAACTACATGGACTGCACCAGCAAGTCCTCACCCAAGAGGCTGGTGCGCAGCATGTACTTCGACGGTGAGCACCTCAAGATCGAGATGGACAAGATGCTCATGGAGTACAAGGACCAGATCAAGGTGCTCTACCACTCCTGGGGGACCTCTCCGATCATGGAGAACGGCGTCGTAAAGGGCGTGCTGTTCGAGAGCAAGGAAGGCCGCAAGGCAGTCATGGCCAAGATGGTAATCGACGCCACGGGCGACGGAGACCTCTTCCGCCAGTCCGGCACGGACTTCGACATCTCCTCCGATCCCCTCACCCGCGGCCGCACCATGACCCTGGGCTGGAGAATTGGCGGCGTGGACTCCTGGGCCTTCAACGAGTGGAAGAGGGTCAACCCGCAGGCAGCCGCAGCAATGCGCGAAGGCTGCTCCAAGGTAGCCGGCACCTACAGGTGCTTTGGCGTGGGCGGCTCTGTACACGGCCCCTACGGCGTGCACATCATCACGAACTTCCACAGAGACCGCAACTGCGCCAACGTCAAAGACCTTACCGAGTGCGAGATGAACACCCGCGTCACGATACGCGAGATCATAGACTACATGAAGGAGTGCTGCCCGGTGGCATTCAAGGACGCCTACCTCTACGACATCGCTCCGCAGACCGGCGTGCGCTGCAGCTACAGGCTCCAGGGCGAATATATCATGACGCCTTATGACTTCGCCTTCGCGCCCAAGTTCGACGACGTCATCGCATGGCATTCCACGGTCTGCGAGATCAACGACTGCGGTCCTGTCGAGATACCCTTCAGAGCCATCCTGCCCAAGAGGGTCGAAGGCATGCTCTGCCCGGGCAGGCACCTGTCCGCGGACGCTGTCGCTATCGACTGGCTCAACCTGATCCCGCAGTGCATAGGCACAGGCCAGGCAGCCGGTGTCGCATGCGCCGTTGCCCTTCAGGACGGCACTCTCCTGCGCGACGTCAACATCAAGAAGGTGCAGGACATACTCGCCGGCGAGCAGGACATCCCTCTCCCGAGGAACTCCCACACCGACAAGAGCTACACCGAGCTTTGCGAAGAGAAACAGTACGGCCTCTACACCGACCTCGCCAAGAAGGCCCACGAAGATCCCGCCGAGTTCGAAAAGTACAGGCAGAGCGGCATAGGCGGCTGGGAAGCCTACCTCAAGAGCGTCAAAGCCGGCCACTGATCCCCGCCCCCGGGGCCAAGCCCCTGATCAACCCCAAAACACCCCAAAAGTCCCGCCCACCCAGCGGGACTTTTTTTCCGCACCTCAGGGACGGTTCTCCCGGTGCCGCACTTTCAGGGACGGTTCTCCCGGTGCCGCACTTTCAGGGACGGTTCTCCCGGTGCCGAATCCCAGCCGCTCGAGTTATGATACTGTTCACGCCATCGGGTCCGATGGATGTTTCAGGTTAAGGTTCCGCACGGGTCCTGCCATCAAGGCATCCATCCACTGGCTTTTGCTTGAGGCAAAACCCAGCGGTCCCCCTTAATGTCACCCGAGTCAGGGAAGCGGCTAGGGTAATCAAGCTGAGAGGACATGGTATTCCGGAGCACTGGCTAAGCAAGCGCCAGTAAACACGATTGTTTCGGCGATGAAAAAATCGATTGTTTACAAGCTTGCGAGGTGTGCTCTGAAATGCCATGCCATTTCAGCGATATATACGTGAACTTAAGAACCGTCCCTGAAAGTTCGGCACCAAGAGAACCGTCCCTGATGGTGCGGTTACTGCAGGAGGGTGTAGGTGATGTTGATGAGGCAGAGGAGGAGGAAGAAGAGCATGCCGGCGGTGAGCCAGACGGCGGAGAAAGCTTTGCCTTTGGGGATCTGCAGCGAAGACTCGGAGAAGCGCAGGCACCTGGCTTTTATGATAAGGATCACCAGGCCTGCCGCCGCGAGAAGCAGTATCAGCAGCAGGTAGAGCGGGAACAGCGCCGTCTGCGGGTCCTGCAGGAAGCGCCCGAGCGCAGCCGCGTCATCCGTTTCAAGAGTGGCGCCAAGTATGTAATCTCTGAGCAGAGGGTTCTTCGCGAACTGTATGGGGAGCACCCCGGTCAGGAAGTTCATGAAGAAGTGCAGCCCGTAGGAGCCCCAGATCCTGCCGGTCCTCAGGTACACGTAGCCGAAGAGCAGGCCCACGAGAAACGCGTAGACCGACTGCACCAGGTTTCCGTGCATCAGCCCGAACATCAGGGCGGAAGTGACCACAGCCAGCTTCTCGCCGTAGCCGCGCATGCGGTCTATGAGCACCTTGCGGAACAGCAGCTCCTCCATAAACGGCCCGACAAGCGCCAGCAGCAGCACCAGCGCCCAGAAAGGCAGCCTTATGAAGGCCGTCTCGAGCGAAACGCTGCCGGTGCCGGTCCCTATCAGCCTGCCGAGGAATTCATCGAGTATGGTCCCCCCGATATTCCCTGCCTCGGCAAGGAAAACGCATACCGGCACGCAGGCCAGGTAAGCCCCGAGACCGAAGCGCTGCGGCTCAGCGATGAAGCGGGGCATCTTCTTCAGTATCAGGCAGGCACAGGGCATCGCGACGAGCTGGGTCGAAAAAATGCTGATCGCGAACGCCGCCCACGCTTCCTTCAGCAGGTCCGGGGCCGCCAGCTGAATGATGGCAGCCAGCGCCACCGCCAGGACAGTCGCGATGACAAGCATGAAAAAGCAGGCCCATCCCATGCGCGAAAAGACCCTCCGCGCGCTCCTTACGATCGCGGCCTTCCTGGTTTCCTCATCCGGGACGTAGGTCTCTTCCGCTGTGCAGGCTCCTTCCGGGACGTATACTTCTTCTGCGGTTTCCGGGCGGTGATCCTCCATGCTTTCTCGGCTCCTTCCGCCTCAATTATAAAGGAAAACACCGCAAAGCAACACACTTTCTTTATAATTTGCTTGTTTGTTTTCCATATTCGCCCTGTATCATTCAAAGCGAAAAGGGCAAAGCCCATTGACATAGATCATCACACAAGGAGGAAAATACCATGAAACGTAATAATATAAGGAAAATCACATGCATAGCACTCACAGCCGTTCTGGCTCTCTCTTTAGGAGCAGTCGCGTTCGCGGACAGCACCGAGCAGCAGCGCGGACCCATGGGTGCAGGCGGACAGATGGGCGGCATGACTCAGAACGGTACCATCGGCAACTCCAGCTCCCCGTCCGAGATACTCACAAGCACACTCACAGAAAACAGCGCGCAGGCGCTTGAAGCGGACTACACGAATGCCACCACGATAGTGATGAGCGATTCGAACAACAACGTCAAGATCAGCGCCTCTGGCACCTACATCGTGACAGGCAGCTGCAGCGACGGCAATCTCGCCGTCAAGAAAGGCACCACCGGCGTGGTCCTGATCCTCAAAGACCTTGATCTTACAAGCACCACAGGCGCTGCGGTCTCCCTCAACAAGGGCACCGAGGTGAAGGTCATCATTGAAGGCACAGTCACCCTCACCGACGCGGAAGACATCGCGGACGAAGACACGGACGACTTCGACGGCGCGGCCCTTAAGGCCAAGGCTGGGTCCTCCGTGGTCCTGACCGGAAACGGCACCCTGATCATAAACGGAAACTGCAAGAACGGCATCAAGGTCTCCGATCTCGACGACGACGACAAAGCCGCCGGCTACACCGAAGCGAGCTTCATCATCGACGGCGAAGACCTGACGATAAAGATCAACGCCGCGAATGACGGCATGAACTCCGGCACCGACCTTACGATCAAGTCCGGCACCATCACCGTAAGCGCAGGCGACGACGGCATACATGCGGACTACATCCTCACGATAGGCGAGGAAGGCAGCGCCGGCCCGGTCATCACTGTCAGCAAGTCAGTCGAGGGCATCGAGGGCGCCACAATCAACATCTACAGCGGAACCATAAACGTGACTGCTTCCGACGACGGCATCAACGCCGCCAACGGCGACATCACAGGCTACACCTACTCCCTCAACATCATGGGAGGCACCATAAACGTCACTGCGGGCGCCGACGGCATAGACTCCAACGGCAACGTGAACATCATCGGCGGCCTGACCACCATCCTGAAGTCCGCCAGCAACGGCGGCGAAGGCGGTCTGGATTACGACGGCAGCTGCTACATTGCAGACGGATGCTTCGTGAACCCCTACGGGACCACGATGGACGCCGGAATGGGCGGCCAGAGAAGCCAGATGGGCGGCAGCGAGATGTTCGGCCAAAAGGGCCAGGGCAGGCAGTTCGGCGGTCAGAACGGGGAGATGCCGGACTTCAGCGGCCAGAACGGGGAGATGCCGCAGTTCGGCGGCCGGCAGCCTGAATCGATACCCGACGACCTCCCGCTTCCGGAAGGTCTCGAGATCACCGAGACCCCGGAGACCGAAGGCTGGTTCGCAAGGCTGATAGAGACCATAAAGGGCTGGTTCAGCTTCAAACTCAACTGAAAATACGCAGCTTAAAGGGGCGGCCTGTGCCGCCCCTGTTTTTTATATCACCAGACCGCCGTTCACGCCGAGGATCTGACCCGTTATGAAGGACGCCTTGTCCGAGGCCAGGAAAGCCACGGCATTCGCGATGTCCTCCGGCGTGCCGTTCCTGCCCAGGGCGCTCTCTTCAGCCAGCGCCGCAAGGTCCTCTTCCGAATAGCCCGCGCACATGTCTGTGAGTATGCAGCCGGGCGCCACGGCGTTGACGCGTATCCCCGAAGGCCCCAGCTCTTTGGCAAGGCTCTTGGTGAAGGCATCCACCCCGCCTTTGCTCGCAGCGTATACCGATTCGAACGATGCTCCGGCCTGTCCCCACATCGAGGAGATGTTGATGATGCAGCCGCTCTTGCGGCTCACCATGCCAGGAACGAAGGCCCTGCAGAGGCTGAACATGCTCCTGAGGTTGCCGTCCATCACTTCCTGCCACTGAGTGTCAGTTACATCCTGAACAAGCCCGGAAATGCTCACTCCCGCGTTGTTGACCAGCACGTCCGGAACGCCGTGCATGCGGATCAGCTCGGAGCAGACCGCGTTGACAGCTCCGGGGTCCGAAACGTCCAGACGGCAAAGTATCGCTTTGCTGCCCCGCTTGACGACCGCCGCGGCCACCTCCTCGGCGCCCTGGCGCGACTTGTTGTAATTGATGATGATGTCGAAGCCCTGGCGCGCGAGTTCGACCGCGCACGCGGCCCCTATCCCGCGGCCGGCGCCGCTTATGAATGCTAACATGGCTAAATAATATTGCGGCAGTATTCCGCGTAGACCGCCTCGAGAGCCTGCACCCGCTCCACGGTGAGGAGCTGCAGGTCCGAAGCCCTCTGATAATCCTTGTCCTCAAGCGCCCTGGCAAGCTGCGTGAGCAGCGATACCGACGCCTTGCTGTCCTTTGCGATGTCCGCGGACATGCTGCGGATGACGTCGTACCTGGCGCGGTCCAGATCGGTGCACTGTCCGTCGTCGTGCTTCTTTCTGCAGCGCCTTACCCTCTCGCGGAGCTCGGGGACTATGCGGTCGTGGAGCTCGCGGACCCAGCTGTCCAGAGCAGCGGCCTTGAACGACTCTATGTCCAGTTCCGTGAACGTTCCGCCGCAGAACAGCACGCGGGTCTTGTCCGGGTACTTTTCGAAAGCGCTGATGTTCTCCCAGGCCGTCGCCGGAGTGTGGCCGAACAGGCTGTCCCTCTCCTGGGCGCTGTAGTCCTCGAAGATGTTCTCCTCCGCGCGGTAAGCCCTGCCGGTCTCGAGGTAGAAATCGCTGTCCCCCGGCCTCTTGGAAAGAGACTCTAAAAGCTCCTGAGGCGTCTTCTCATCCTCCACAGCCGCCCTGATTCCGTCCAGCATTGCCATGAGGCAGGCCGCGATAACCAGGTAGGTGTTGCTCTTGGGGTTGGGCGAGCGCAGCTCGAAGCGCGTTACCATGGGCTTTTCCGGGTCCCGGATGACGCAGGCAAGCACGCTCCTGTTCCGGGAAGGCGTAAGCACGTCCCTTCCAAGGCTCGTGACTATGCTGACCGGCGCCTCGAAGCCCGGCTTGAGTCTGTTTATGGCATCCGACGTGGAATTCGCTATCGGATTGATGATCTCGTAATTTTTAAGAAGGCCCATGAGAGCGCCGAAGCCAATGGGGCTTAAGTAGTCCCTCCTGGGGTTCTTGGCCGCGAAAAGGCTTATGGTCCTGCCGTTTTTGAGCTTTGCGGCAGCCCCGAAATGCGTGTGCTTGCCGGAGCCCGCGGCGCCCTCCACCGGCTTTGCCATGAAGGTGACGTCCAGCCCGAACCTGCGGAACACGTCCTTTATGATGTAGCGTATCTCGACGTCGTTGTCGGCAGCCTGCATGGGCTCGGCGTACTGCCAGTCTATCTCCAGCTGCTCCATGATGTGCGAAAAATCTCCGCCCTGCATCATCTCCGGATTGACGCCGCCGACCTCCTTGTGGCCCATCTCGACGCCGAAACCGTACTTGTCAAGAAGCATCAGGGTGCTTTCAAGAGCCGACCTTACAGGGCCCACTGTCCTCTTCCAGTACTGCTCCTTGAGCTCCTGCGAGGTGTGGAGCCTCTCCTTGTCAGCCACCTCGTGCGGAGTCTTTACGTAGAACTCCATCTCCGTGGCGGATGTCAGATCTATGCTGTCCAGGTCCGAGACGCTGTCCAAAAGCATGTATTTCGAAAGGTAGGGATGGTCCTTGATCAGCTCCGCCACCTGCTCTTTGAAGGCCGCTACCGCGTCGCGGAGTATGACCCTGGAGCCCACTTCCAGCGACTCGTTGTGCATGAGCGTGGCCGGGATGCGGAGCGTGCCGACCGGGAGCGTGCCGTGCGCAGCGTCGTCCCCGGTGATATCGTAATTGTAGTCAACGTACCAGTTGACACCAAGATCCGGCACCAGCGTGACCTTGGCGTTGGCGATGTCCGCTATGAGCGGGAGCTGCACCGAAGATCCGTCGGTCTGCACTCCCCTTGAGAGGAAACCGTCTATGTCCGAAAGCATCACACCCACGGGGATCTTTTCGTCTGTATCGTTGCCGTTTATATCCACAGCCACAAGCGATACAAAAGCTACCTCGGGATGTTTCCCGAGGATAGCTGTGATCCGGTCTTTAGTGTGGTTTTCCGGCGTGATGCGGTAAAGCAGTTCGTTTACCATTACTTATCCTTTCCTGCCATCTTCTCCAGGTATCCGGAGAGCTGGTCCATGTACTCGCCGTAGGCTGTCCAGTCGAGCTTCTTAAGAGCCTCCTGGGCGTTCTCGTAAGCCTTCTGGGCAAGAGCCGCAAGCTCGGATATGGTCTTGTCTTCGGTGTCGTCGCCGGGCTGGTCTGAGCCGTGGTTCGGATCGACCGGTGTGGGAGGCTGATTCTCAGCCTTCTCGATGGCGTCGGCCATCTCGTAGCCTGTGACTATCGGGTAGCTGGTGAGCAGCGGATCCCCCGCACCCTTGCCGAAGAGCTGGTCGAGAGCCTGCGCGAGCGTGTCCGCGTAGGCCATCTTCTCGTCGTAGAAGACTATTACCTTCTTGACTTCCGGAAGGCTCCCGGTGGACGCCTCCAGGTATACCGGCTCCACGTAGAGCAGCGAGTTTTCAATAGGAATTACGAACATCTCTCCGCGCGAGTACGAAGAGCCGCTGTTGCTCCACAGCGTGAAGTCCGCCGATATCTCGGTGTTCTGGTTGATCTTGGCCTCTATCTGCAGCGGGCCGTAGATCAGCCTGTTCTTGGGCATCTGGTAGAGGACTATGTCGCCGTAGTGAGCGCCGTCGGAACGTGCGATGAGTATGCCGGTGAGGTTGTCCTTGCCTGCCGGGGTGTAGGAGATCTGGCTTACGAATTCAGGCTGATCTTCCCCGGGCAGCTTCATGATGAAGAAGTTGGAGGTCATCGTCACTTGATCCTTGCCGTAGATGTCCTTGGCGATCTGCCACGCGTCCTCTTTCTGGTAGAAGACCGCGACGTCCGTCATATGGTACTTCGCGTAGACCTGGCTCTGGATGTTGAACAGAGCGTTCGGGTACTGCAAGTGGGCCTTAAAGGCTTCCGGCATCTGGCTGAAGCTCTTGAAGAGCTTCGGGTATATCTTGGCGAGGGTCTGGACTATCGGGTCGTCCTCGTCCACGATGTAGAAGTCCACATCGCCGTTGTAGGCGTCGATTATGATCTTGACCGAGTTGCGCACGTAGTTGGTCTCGTAGCGCGCGTCGTAGGGCTCGGAGTACGGGTAGAGGGTGCTCTGGGTGTAGGCGTCCACTATCCAGTAGACTCCGCCGTTTACGGTGACCACGTAGGGATCGTCGTCGTAGGTGAGGAACGGAGCGATCTTGCGGACTCTCGTCATTATGTTGCGGTATATGAGTATGCGCGAATCCTTGGTGACGTTGGTGGAGACCAGCATCTTGAAGGTCTTCTCGCGTATCGCGAACAGCAGGCGGTTGGCCAGGTTGAGCTTTATGCCGCCCTTGCCTTCATACATGTTGTACACGTTGGAATCGCCGGAGGGATAGTCGAACTCCTCCTCCTTGGTGTTCACGATTATGTATTCATTGTTGAGCTCGCCGTAGTAGATCTCCGGGCGGGTGATCGAAACCTCAGGGATGCTGGAGACCGGCGGGATGCTCTGGATGAGCATGTCCGGCTGGCCGCTGCTCGTGACCTTGTCCACTCTTGAAAGCGTGAGGCCGTAGCCGTGGGTGTACTTGAGGTGCCTGATGAGCCAGGAGTCCTCCACCCTGGCCGAATCGATCTCTCTGGCAGAGAGGAAGACCTGGGTGTACTCGTTGTTGATGCTGTAGCGGTCTACGTCCACGTCGTTGAAGTTGTAATAGGCCCTGATGGACTGGGTCTGGGTGTAGAACTGCTTGGTGGGCGCGAAGTCGTTGATGCGTATGTTGGAGAGCGTGCCCATGTTGCGGAGGACGTCCTTGATGTCAAGATCCGCGTCCGGCTCGAAGCTTTCGCTCCTGATGTCAGCCAGATCGTAGGCCAGGCGGGTGTAGGTGATGTTGTTCTCCAGGTACTTGCTCTCTTTCGAAAGCTCGTTGGGCTCTACGATGATGTTCTGCACGAGCATCGACGCACCTGTCCCCAGTATGGAGACCGCTATCATGACGATGGGAACTATTATAGCTAGCTTGAATTTCTTTTTAGTTGCAGCAATTATGAGCAGGACAGCTTCTATCAGGGCAAGCACGATGAGTATGCGGTAGACGTTGAGCGTTACCGTGGCGTCCGTGTAGCCGGCGCCGTAGGCGACTCCCGTTCCACCGTAGAGCAGTCCGAACCTGGACAGATACAGCTTTGCCGCAAGTGTAAGGAAGAGCAGCACTCCGAGTATGACTACTTCCCTGAGCGCAACTTTGAGTATGGCTTTGCCCTTGACCACGAGCGGGCTTCCGGCTGCGTCTTCCTTCGCGTCTTCGACTTTGGAGCCGAAGCTCTTGAATATCGAACCGAGGGGGTCGGCAGGGTCGAACTCGAATCCTTCCTGCCTGGGGGCGCGCTGACGCTCCTCGGTGGGAGTGGCTATGCCGACGAGAACGGAGTGGAAGAGGACCGTGACGATGAGGAAGGCCACGATTATCATGATGGCGCTGTCAGCAAGGCCCGAAAGGAACTCGTAGCGGAACATGTAGAAACCTACGTCGTTTCCGAACAGCGGGTCCGCGATGTTAAAGCTCGAGCTGTTGATGAACTCCAGCATGTTGAACCAGAGTTTGCTGACGAGCACTATGGAGAGGAAGAGCCCAAGGATCACCGAAAGCACCAGCCTTACGCGGCGGACGGACTTCTTGTCCTTTTCGGTCTCCAGCTTGAAGTCGTTCTTTTTGAGGAAATTGTTTTTGAGCGCGTTGAGGATCAGGAAGGTGAGCGCGGCTATGATAAGGAACATGGGCACGCCGATCTTGATCTTCGTGAATATCTCGGTGAGGAAGACCGAGGTGTAGCCGACCTCGCCGAACCAGATGAGGTCCGTGATGAAGTCCGAACAGGCAACTATCACGGCGAGTATCGCGAACACGATGAAGGCAATGACTATGCCCTTCATGCGCGCGTTCTGGGTCCTTGTTTTTGTGCTTTTTTCGTTTTCCATATCAGTGTTCCTGTCAGTTGCCTCCGAAGAGCTTCTGGATGCCTTCGGCGACGGACTCGTACAGCGATACGAGAGCGTCTCCGACGCCCTGCTCTATCTGCACTGCGTTCTGGGTGATCTGCGATTCGGGTGCAAAGCGCTTGAGACCGTACACCACGCCCTCGAAGATGGCTCAGATGACGAGTATTATCGCTATTATCTTGAGGAAGATGTGCCTGGACTTGACTTCCGTCTCGTCCTCTGCGGCTTCCTCCTCTTCCTGCTTTTCGGTCTCGGACTTGACTTCTTCGGAGTCGAACTCGTGAGTGGGTTCGGAGGGCTGATCGCCTTCCGCCAGAGCTTCTGCGAGGACGTCTCCGCCTTCGCCTTCGGCGGGCTGGGCTGAAGCTTCGGCTTCGGATCCGCCTTCGGCGGGCTGGTCTGCGGCAGCGCCGGCGGTGGCGGCTGCTATCGCAGCCGCGATGCGGGCCTGGGCGTCTTCGACGTCGGCGCCTGGGAAGGCCGCCTCTTCGGGCTGAGCCTGCGCCTCAGCGCCCTGCGGCTCCGCCTCGGTCTTCTGACCGAGCGCCGCGTCCGCCTCGGCGAGCTTCTCTTCCATGGCCTTTTCGGCTTCGGCAAGCTTCGCGTCTATGCTGTCCGCTGCCTTGACGGCTTCTTCCGCGGTGTTTTCAACGGTCTCGGCAGCCTGATCCACAGCGGTTTCCACTGCTTCGGTAACGGTCTGTTCGACGGCCTCTGCGGTTTCAGCTGCAGTTTCTGCGGTTTCCGCAGCTGCCTCTGCAGCAGTTTCTGCGGTTTCAGCGGCGGCTTCAGCGACTGTTTCCGCCGCATTCTCAACTGTTTCGGCGGCAGTTTCCGCGATCTGCTCCGCAGTGCCGGCAGCGGCCTCGAGGGCCTCTTCTGCCTGTTCTGCTGCGGCTTCGGCGGTCTCTTCAACAGCCTGAACTATAGTCTCTGCTGCTTCCTCAGCCTGCTCTGCGGCCTCGGATACCTGCTCAACTGCCTGCTCGGCAGCTTCTTCTCCGACAGTCTTCGCGGCAGCAAACGCCTCCGCGAGCTTGGCTTCTGTGTCAGCAGCTGTCTCTTCTGCAGCCTTTTCGGCAGCTGCCTCTTCGGCGGCTTTGACCCCCGCGAATACGGTGGGATCTGCCAGGGTCCAGGACTTGCGTTCCGGCTCCTCTTCCTGGTTCGCGGCACGTCCGA
>CAMYWZ010000001.1 GCA_947302945.1 uncultured Bacillota bacterium | reverse complement strand
ATGGCGAGTTTTTCCATGTCGGAGTCGGTCTTGAGGGCGCTGGGGCTGAACTTCATGTTGAAGAGCGTAGCGGAGTAGTCGTCCTGAGCGATCTTGCGGCCGGAGTTGAACGCGGCCAGAACGCCTTCGGTGTCGGTGCCCTGCTGCGGGGAGATCATGCCGTCAGCCAGTATGGTATAGGCTTTGCGGCCGTCCGGGGACGCGCCGACTGCCTTGCCGCAGGGCTGGTGGGCCGAGATCGAGATGCCGGAGGGCAGGCAGCTGTTGCCGAAGCCGCTGTCGCAGGATTTGACCTGCTCGCAGTGCTTGGCGTAGAACTCTGCCGCGATGAGGTCCGCGTAGTCGTCGTCGTTGCCGTACTTGGGTGCGTTGATGAAGTCTTTGCGCATGTCCTCGTAGCCTTCCCAGTCGGCGTCCAGAGCGGTGACCAGCTGGGGCAGGGTGTACTTCTTGTCATCGAATATCAGCTTCTTGATGGCTGTGAGCGAGTTTGCGGTGTTGATGCCGCCGACTGTCATGACGGTGATTGCGCAGTCGAAGGGCTCGAAGCGGCGCCTCTGCATCGGAGTGGCGCACTTGATGCCGTCGTGCATCAGCGGGCTCTTTATGGGCTCAGCCGCAGCGATGGCCTTGGCCAGGGAGTCCTTCACGCAGCGCTCGGCAGCCAGCTTGGTGAACCAGCTCATGGTGTCGTAGAAGGCGGTCTTGAACTCGTCCCAGGTCTTGAAGTTTGCCATGTCGCCGGGCTTGGGACCTATCTCCTCGCCGGAGAGCTTGCAGTAGCCGTTGTGCAGGAAGATGTCCAATACCTGGGGCTCGTTGTAGAACAGCACGCCCATGGTCCTTGCGTAGCCGGGGATGACGGCATCCAGGCAGCCGCAGATGCAGAAACGCCTTGCGATCTCGATGGGGAAGCCCAGCCTGGTGTAGAAGTTGATGTAGGAGTCCTCGGAGATGAAGGCCGGCATGCCTATGCCGCTCCTGACGCACTCGACGCCCTTCTTGATGTATTCCATCGGGGTGTTCTTGGATACGCGCAGGGTGATGGTGTGATGGGGCACGCCGCACTCGAGGCTGGCCTGCATGAAGAGCATGGTCAGCTCGTTGCAGGCGTCCTCGCCGGTCTCGGGATCGCAGCCGCCGATGACGAAGTTGATCCAGCGGGAGTCGCCGCTGTGGCGTCCTCTGCCGAGGCCGCCGCGGACTGTATGGAACGTGGTGGTGTGTACTTTGATGTTCTCGAGAAGCTCCAGAGCCTCCTCGTCGGTGAGGATGCCGGCTTCCTTGTCCCTCTTGTAGAAGGGGTAGAGGAACTGGTCGGGGCGTCCGCCGGACATGGTGTTGGAGCAGACAGACAGCAGCGTGAACCAGTAGGCCTGGACCGCTTCGTAGAAGGTGCGGGCCGGGAATTCAGGCACTCTGCGGCAGGTCTCGGCCATGCGCAGAAGCTCCGCCTTGCGCTTCTCGTCCTTGCACTCGGCGGCCATCTTCTCGGCCAGGTCCGCATGCCTGTTGGCGAAGTTGATGAAGCCCTCGAACACCTTGATGACGCTCACCCAGTATTCGTGCTTTTCGTAGTCCTTGTAGTGCAGGCACTTCTCGTTGGCCAGGCACTCTTTTGCCTCGTCTATCAGGGCGCGCACGCCTTCGTTGAGAACGCGCTCGAACTCCACGCAGGCCAGGGTGAAGCCGGGGCCTACGCCTATGCCTGTCTGGCCTATGGCGTTGGTGGTGCCGGAGTTCCTGTCCTTCCAGATCGGCATGGTGACGCCGGTCGTCATGAACTTCTGCATAAGGGGCACGTCCCAGGTGAGCTCGGCCAGGTAGTCCGACGCGCGGTTGTTCTTAAACGCGAAGTCGATGCGGTCCTTCCACTCCTCAAGTTTTGCGTAGTTTTCGGGCGAGATGGTGTACATGTCGCCGGTCTCCTCGAAGAGGTGGTCGATCTCCGGCTGGGTCCAGCGGCCCATCTCGGAATCCAGCTCTACGCCGTTGTAGGTGGAGGAACCGGTGCCGGCCAGAAGGTCGTCGTCCGGGATGGCGATGGGCATCCTGTTGTAGTAGTTGGCCTGCAGCTGGCTTCTGTACGCGTAGCCCGAGCGGTTGCGCATCTCGTCCAGCGTGTCGAGCGCTATCGCAAGCTTTTCCAGGCCTATATTGATGGGGGTGTTCTTTGCTCTGTCGAGCATTCTCTGTATTCTTTCTGTCATGATTCCCTCCGATTTGGTATGACTGTGCTTCAAACATCTAATTATACCACACCCCGCCCCCCTAATACAACGCCAAACCGTCCCCAGAAGTTTCCCGGTTTTGGGGCAAAATCGCCTGATAAATACGCTTCAGCCGCTTTCCTGACTCGGGTGACATTAAGGGGGACCGCTGGCTTTCGCCTGAGTGAAAGCCAGTGGATGGATGCCTTGATGGCAGGACCCGTGCGGAACCTTAACCTGGAACATCCATCAGCTGAGGCGGCGTGAACGGTATCATAACGCGGGCGGCCGGATTCGGCACCGGGAGAACCGTCCCTGAAAGTGCGGCACCAGGAGAACCGTCCCTGATGGTGCATCCGGTTTTTGCATAATGGGTATGCCTAATCTGCGGTTAACATTTGGGGCGCAAAAAAGTATGATTATGCTGTAGTAAATTATCGATCCAGTGTATTAGGAGAGTGTTTATGGAAAGAGATATCGCACTTAACAGTCCCGCTTACGTCGCGCTGAGGAACGCTTACGTCAACCGCGAGCACACCCTCCAGGCGCTTAAGCTGAAAGGCAAAAAGATCATATGGGTCTTTGGCGCAACGGCGCCTGAAGAGATCATCGCCGCGGCCGGCATGATCCCCGTGAGGGCCTGGGGATGCGCAGCACCCTGGACCCAGTCCGACAAGTACCTCGAGGCGTCGTTCGGCCCCGTCTGGAGAGCCCTCTTCGACGCGGTCTTAAACGGCGAAAGGCGCGGCATAATGGACGGCCTGGTCTTCTCCAGCAGCGCAGCAATGATCAGCAAACTCGGCCTCTACATCGGCAAGATCGCCGGCAGAGAGCCCGAAAAGGACCTCCCGCCGGTCTACAGCCTCCCCTACGACTGCTTCCACGAGGAAGAAGTCATGTTCCCCAGGAACTGCAATGAAACAAAGCGCTTCGCCAAAAAGATGGAGGAGTGGGCAGGCCAGCCCATCACCGAGAAGAACCTCGCGGCAGCCGTAAAGCTCTACAACGGCTACAGGGCAGCCTTAAGGGAAGTCATCAAGTACAGGACCGCCCCCGACTGCAGGCTCACCGGCTGCGAAGCCCTCACCGTAATAGGCGCAACCCTCCTGATGGACAAGGAGATCGCCACCATGCTGCTCAAGGACCTCGCAAAAGAGCTTAAGACCTGGCCGGTCGTGGACGCCGCTCCCGTGTTCTACAGCGGCAGCCAGCAGGAGAACCACCTGGTCTACGGCCTCATCGAGGAGCTCGGCGGAAACGTCGTCGGAGAGGACCACGACTGGGGAGACAGAGTCGCGGACCTGGACATCAAAGCCGAAGGCGACCTCTACGAAGCCATCACCTACAGGTACACCCACATGATGCCCAACGCCGAAAAGAGCCGCGTCGACGTCAGAGTAGAGCTCGTGCCCAGACTCATAGAAGGCTGCGGCGCGAAGGGCTGGGTCATCTACATGAACTACAACGACGAGTCCTTCATCTGGGACTACCCGTCGATAAAGAAGGCCCTTCCGGAAGATTTCCCGATCTACGTTGCCGCAAAGCAGAGAGTCCCGTTCAAGGACGAAGAAAAGCTCAGGGAAGAGCTCGGCAGCTTCATCGGCGGTATAAGGAGGTAAGTCATGGCAGAAGAAAAGAAAGCTCCCGCCAAGGAGTATGATACAAAATCCAGAAAGCGTCTGGAGATACAGAGAGTCACGAGCCACTACCAGAAGGAATGGTTCATGCAGCTCAAGTCCAGGGTCGAAGCCGGCGAGCCTCTCGCGTGGGGCACAGCCACCGTCCCCGAAGAGTTCCTTTGCGCCATGGACATACCTTTCGTATGCAACCAGTGGTGGACCGCGATCTGCGCCGCAAAGCAGATGGGCCCCAAGTTCTACGATTTCCTCAGGACCAACGGCTACCGCAACGACATGTGCTCCTACTGCTCCACCGCCTACGCCTGCGCGCTGGATCCGGAGCCTGAAAACGGCCCCTGGGGCGGACTGCCAAAGCCCACCGTGCTGCTGTCCTTCGACCCCTGCCCGATAGCAAAGAAGATAGACGAGCTGTGCGCCGAGAAGTGGGGCATCCCCATGTTCTCAATGCCCACCACGCCCAACCGCAGCACCAATAAGAAGGAATGGGAAGTCTCCGCCGACAAGTGGGAAGAGCTCATCGATCCTGAAGGCCTCGAGCTTAGGATCCAGGACCACATGCGCATGATAGAGTTCCTAGAAAAGCACACCGGCAAGAAGTTCAGCATGGAAAAGCTCAAGGAGGCGCTCAACTACTCCAACGAGCAGAACCGCTGGTACGGCAAGCTCAGAGACCTCATAGCCAGCACCTATCCGGCCCCGGTCACCGTGCCCGACACCATAGGCGCCGTAATGCAGGCCCAGTGGCACAGAGGCACCAAGTGGGGCGCCGAGACCGCCAAGGCCATCTACGACGAAGTCAAGGCCATGGTCGACGAAGGCAAGTCCACCGTTCCCAACGAGCAGGTCCGCATGATGTGGCTCGGAAGAGGTCTGTGGTTCAACATGGCGTTCTACCAGGCTTTCGAGGAGAAGTACGGCGCGTCCTTCATCTGGTCGCAGTACCTGGCCTTCGGCGCCGACAAGTACGTCAGGAACTTCGACGGCGGCCGCGACCCGATCGCAGCCCTGTCCACAAGGTTCTGCGGCGGCGGCGACACCGGCCTGTGGTACCTTAAGGAAGCCAAGCTGCACGGCATCGACGGCGTCGTCTACCTGATCTCTAACGAGAACTGTATGAACAACGGCCAGTTCGCCGAAGGAATAATCGAAGACCTCGAAAAGGCAGGCTACCCCGTACTGGTCCTCAAGGCCGACCCGGCCGACTCCAAGAAGTGGAACCAGGAGACCATGAACGCCGCTGTCAGCGAGTTCCTCGAGACCCGCGTCCTTCCCAGAAAGGGCCTCAAACCCTACTTTTAAACCGTAATCACCTTAACCTCCTTAACACTTTTTTCGGCATGTTTCGGGCCTTTCCCGAAACATGCTGTTTTTTTATTGTCTGCAAAGTGGTACAATGTAATATGCACCAAACGGATAGCCATCCGGCCATGCAGCAGGGAGAAAGAGTTTATGGATATCGAGACCATGAAGACCGTATATACCGTTTCGGTCACGGGGAGTTTTTCGGCGGCGGCGGAGATGATACCGTGCTCGCAGTCGTCGGTCTCAAGGCGCGTAAAGCAGGCCGAGGATGAGCTCGGCGTCGCCATCTTCGAAAGGCACTCCAACCACGAGGCCATAACCCTCACAGCGGACGGCAGCCGCATCATCGATTCCTTCGTCCGCATGATAAAGGAGTACGACAGGCTTTTCAGCACCTACGGCAGGAAATCGGTGGGGCCGCTTGCGGAAGGCTCTCTTTCGATGGGCATCGCCGGAAACACCATGATCACATCCATAGGCATGGACTCCGTCTACAGCGACTTCATCAAGCTTTACCCCAACGTGGATTTCGAATTCGTAAGGAAGACCGAGGACGACGTCCTGGTCATGCTCAACCTCGGCAAGCTGGACTACGGCGTGTTCGTAAGGTACATCTGGAACGGCACCACGCCCTTCATACAGTACGAGTGCAACGAGGACCTTCACATAGAGAACTTCGCCCGCCACGACCTGATGATATCCGTAGCCGAGAATTCGCCGCTTGCCGGCCGCAGCAGCATACGCATGAAGGACCTTGAAGGCGTCAGCTTCCTGCAGTCCAACGACTTCAACCAGATGCCCTCAAGGAGGGTGCCCATAAACCACATAGTCTTCTTCGAAGCCTGCCGCATGTTCGGCTTTACCGCAAAGAGCAGGGAGCTGGAGCACCAGTCCAGAGCCTGGAGAGAGCAGAGCGTCGCAGCCGGGCTCGGTGTCACCCACGGGGCGCTTCCGCCCAGGATGCGCACCTACACCGGGATAGAGTACGTAGCGATCGAGGACGCCCCCATACACGCGGAGTTCTTCCTTGCCTGCAGAAAGGGCCGCAACGAGAAGGAGTTCGCTCTCGTAAGGCAGTGGTTGGGATCGTATTTCGACTGATTTTATGAAGTTCCATTATTCGAATTTCGGATAATGGACTTTTATTATTCGCGTTTTAATTAAAAAGGTCCATGGTGTAAAGTATAATCGGAGAGAAAGACAGGAGGTTTCCGCAATGGATCAGAATGTTTTCGCGAAATACACCGTTCTGGACTTTACCAGAGGTGATTTCGGCGCCGTCTGCAGCGAATATCTCGGGCTGTACGGCATGAACGTCATACGCGTCGAAGTCCCGGGAAACAGGGACCACGACAACGAATATCTTTACGTCACCAAGAACCTGAACAAGAAGGTCGTCACCCTCGATCCGGAAAACAAAAAGGACAGGGAGACGCTTTGGAGCCTTATCGAAAAGGCCGACATCTTCGTCGAGAACCTGCCCAACGCGAAGATCAAGGAGCTCGGTCTTGACTACGAGGCAGTAAAGGCCCGCAACAAGGGCATAATCTACACTTCCATCCAGCCCTACTCGACAGGCTACAAGTATCAGGACTACCCGTCCAACAGCTCCACCATCAGCGCAAGCGGCGGGGCTACTTACCTCTGCGGCTACACCGGCGGAGAGCCTCTCGAGCCCGGCATGAACCTTCCCGACATCATCAGCAGCGCCTATTCGGCCCTGGGCCTTTTCTCGCTGCTGTACCGCAAGGAATGCACCGGCGAGGGCGAATTCATGGAAGTCTCCGAGCAGGAATCCATCGTGGCCCTGGCAAGGAGCGCCTATGAGTTCTACCACACCAACAGGCGCAACAACCGCCCCGGCAACTCCTTCCCGACGCTTCCCGACATGGTCCCCATGGACATGTTCAGAGCTAAGGACGGCTTTGTCATCATAGGCTGCATGGACCCGAAGGCCTTCGAGACGCTGTGCACCACCATAGGCAGGGAAGACCTGCTCAAAGACCCGCGCTTCATGGACTGGAGGAAGAGGAGCCGCTACAAGGCGGAACTCAACGCCATCATCACCGAATGGACCCTGCAGCACGGGAAAGAAGAGATAATGCACCTGCTCCTTGAAAAAGGCAGGATAGTGGCTTCCGTCGTCACGGAAGTCGACGACATCATAAAGAACGAGGACCTGCGAAGGCTCGGCGTCATGCAGCAGATCGAGTACAAGGACCTCGGAAAGATGTGGGTGCCCGCAATGCCCTGCCTTAGCAGCGAAATCAAGATCAAGGCAGAGGTCCCGCAGGCCGTAAGCGCCGCGGAAGTGCTGTAAAGGAGGATGCCATGAATAAACCGCTTCAGGGAATAACAGTCATAGCCGCCTCTCTTGCGGAGGCAGGCCCGGTAACCAGCGAGATGCTCGGCATGCTCGGCGCGGAGGTCTGGCACATCGAAAGGCCCATAAACGGCCCAACGGCAAGGTACACAGGCTCCCTCATCAGGATGGCAAACAAGAAGAGCATCACCCTCGACACCAAGACAGAGGAAGGCAAAGCCATACTCTGGAGGCTCATAGAAAAGGCCGACGTCTTCATGGAGAACTTCGCCCCGGGCGCCTGGGACCGCATGGGCTTCTCGTACGAGGAGATGGCAAAGCGCAAGCCGGATATAATCTACTGCTCCGTAAAAGGCTTCGCAAAGGACAGCAAGTGGGGCAAGTGCATAACCTACGACCCCGTCGCAGTCGCTTCCGGCGGAGGCGCCGCTCTCTGCGGCTACGAGGATCTGGACCCGATGATGTGCGGCATCAACGTCGCGGACTCGGGCGCAGCCATCCACAACGCCATGGGCATAGTCGCTGCCTGTCTTTACAAGAAGCTCACCGGCAAAGGCCAGTACATAGAAGCTCCGATGCAGAACGCCGTAACAGTGGAGTGCAGGGACGCTCTGGCCCAGTACTACGAGGTCGGAGAGAAGAACCCCAGAAGGGCCGGCAACAGCTACCGCGGCACCAAGCCCACAGCTCCGCACAACGTCTACCCGGTGCAGGGCACGGACCCCATAGGGAACCACATAGCCATAGCCTGTTCGGCGGACCCGGATTCACAGGACTTCACCAACCTCTGCAAGGCCATAGGCAGGGAAGACCTCCTTGCGGATCCCAGGTTCGAGACCCCCGAGCTCCGCTTCAAGTACAGGCACGACCTTGACTTCGAGATCAGCAAGTGGACCTACCGTCACACCAAGGAAGAAGCCACGGCCATACTTGCCGGGCAGTACGGAGTCCCGGCGGCCCCGGTCAACGGCCCCCGCGACATGTGCGCGGACGACCAGATCGTCGGCAGCATACTTCAGGACATGCCCGACTCCCGCATAGGCCACCTGCGCATGCCCATCATACCTACAAAGATGAAGGGCTACAAGATCCGCGCCATCACCTGTGGCGAGCACGGCGACGCCAACAGGGACGTCTACTGCGGCGTCCTGGGAATGACGGAAGCCGAGCTTAAGGATCTTGCCGCAAGGAAGATCATCTGACGTACAAGCTGACATTAACCTTACAGGCACTTAAGGTTATTGTTATAAATCGATCGTTTAATTTGTATCATAGGAGGAGAAAATGAAAGGATCAAAACGAATCATCGCTGTTCTTCTGGCGCTTGCGATGGTATTCGGACTTGCTGCCTGCGGCCCGTCCGGAAATACCGCCAACAACAATGCGGCTCCTGTTCAGAACAACACCAACAACACGCCGGCTGCGCCTCAGCCCGTATACGGCGGCGTACTCAGGATGCACTGCCCGTCCACCGCGACAGCCCTGTGCAACCTGATCAAATCCGTAGGACACGGCTTCATCGCAGGCTGCGTCGAGGCTCTCGGCAAGAGAGACTTCGTCACCCAGGAGATCAGCCCGTGGCTTGCTGACAGCTGGACCTTCGACGACAAGACCAACACCGTCACCGTCAAGCTCCATCAGGGCGTAAAGTTCCACGATGGATCCGACTTCAACGCAGAAGTCGTAAAGTGGTGCAATGACCTTGCCAAGAAGAACAACAGGCTGTCCACGGCCCACAACTTCGAAACGGAAGTAGTCGACAACTACACCGTAAAGATCATCTTCGACCAGTTCTATCTCGACTGGGAGCAGTGCGCTCTTACAAGCGTCAACTACTACTCCAAGGAAGCTTACGACAAGAACGGCGAAGAGTGGTTCCTCAGCAACCCGGTAGGCACCGGCGCCTTCAAGTTCGTCGAGTACATCCCCAACCAGAAGGTAGTCTACACCAAGAACGAGAACTACTGGAGAAAGGACGCCAACGGCAACCAGCTCCCGTACCTCGACGGCTATGAAGCAGTCATCATCACCGACCAGAACGCTGCTATGACCGCGTTCGTAAACGGCGAGATCGACCACCTTGTAGGTACCGACGAAGCTGTCATCCAGCAGCTCATCACCAACGGCTATACCAACAAGTGCTACGTTCTCCCGGATTCGACCACCACGTTCGAAGTCTATGCCAACACCGTCATCAAGGAGAACAACCCCTGGGCTGACGTCAACGTCAGAAAGGCCGTCTTCCTCTACGGTATCGATTGGGAAGACCTGACCGTACTTGCCGGCGGCAAGAGCGCGATCTGCACTCACAGCATCTCCCTCGAGAACACTCTGATGTACGATCCGACCTTCAACGACGCTTACAAGTATGACCTCGAGAAGGCCAAGAAGATGCTTGCCGACGCAGGATATCCCAACGGCTTCGATTCCCAGCTCATGACCACTGCCATCAGCAAGCCCTGCGCTACCGTACTTCAGGAGAAGCTCAAGGCTCTGGGCATCAACGTAACAATTGAGCAGGTAGGCGGCGGCGACGCCAAGCGCTACGACCCGAGCATCCCCGGCATCGAGATGTGGGCTACCACCACCAACTGGGACGTCACCTTAAGACCTCTGGGAAGCATGCACTCCCCGCTGGATCTGGGCGGATCCAAGACCCAGGGACCGGTCGTAAAGGTAGACTTCTCTCAGGCATACCGCGATCTGTATGCTAAGACCGCAGCAGCCAAGACTCTCGAGGAAAGAGCGGAATGGGGCAAGAAGGCTCTCAGACAGCTTTACATCGAGGACGTCAACTCCACCCTTTGCTACGTAAAGGCCAACGCCCAGTTCTACGGCGACAACGTACATGAAGCCGAATTCGAGTTCAACTGGTCGTCCCCGGAAGTTGCATGGAAGGACAAGTAATTTCCTGATCACACGATGAATTTCGCAGTAAAGCAGTAGATATTTTCTGCTGCTTTACTGCCTTTACCGTAAATTGGTGAAACCATGGCAAAGTATCTGCTCAAACGAATAGGGACGATGATAATAGTGATCATCATCGTGTCGCTGGCCACGTTCTTCCTGACGAATCTGGTCCCCGGAGACATAGTCTACACTGTCGCCGGCAGCGATGAGATAGACGACGCGATGTACGACAGGATATATCACGAGCTCAACCTGGACAAGAGCACCATAGAGCGCTATCTCATCTGGGTCAGGAATGCCCTGAAGGGCGATTTCGGCATGTCCTACGCGTACAGCAAGCCGGTGTGGGAACTGATAAAGGCCCGCATACCGACTACCCTTTACATTTCCATCATGTCGATAGTGCTGAGCGTCCCGATAGGGGTGGTCTTCGGCATGATAACAGCCGTGTTCCGCAAGAAATGGCCGGACACGGTGTTTACGATGATAGCAAACGTCCTGAACTGCCTGCCGCAGTTCTGGATAGCCATACTGCTGATGTACATATTCTGTCTTAAGCTGAAATGGCTGCCCTCGATGGGCTTCGGCTTCCCCGCGAAAGTCGGCTGGCCCAAATTCATTCAGACAAGCATAATGCCTATAATCTGCGGGTCTCTTAACGCCATAGCCGGCTTTACGAGACAGACCCGCACTTCGATGCTGGAAGTCATACGCCAGGATTACATAAGGACGGCAAGAGCCAAGGGCATCTCCGAGAGGAAGGTCTACTTCAAGCACATGATGAAGAACGGCCTCATACCCATCATAACGGTGCTCGGAGGAAGGCTCGCCCACATCCTCGGCGGTTCAATGATAATAGAAAACATATTCTCGATACCCGGAATGGGTGTGCTGGCGCGTACCAGCGTGGAGGGCAAGGACATACCGACGCTTCAGGCGATAGTCCTTATTACCACGCTAGTTTCGTGCGCGGCGTACATCCTCACGGACATTGCCTACGTGGTCGTAGACCCGCGCATCAGCCTTTCCGAGAGCGGAGACTAGGAGGAAGCCATGAAAGATCTGAAAGATAAAAACATGCCTGCTCCGGTCGTGATCTCGGATGCCGAGCTCAAAAGGCAGGCCGCGAAGGAGAAGAGGGCAAGGTTCGTCAGGACCATGTTCTCAAGGAAGATAGTAGTGATAGGCGCTGTCGGGCTGTTGTTCTTCATACTGGTAGCGGTATTCGCTCCGCAGATAGCGCGCTTCGACCCGTCCGCAATGGATTCGAAGGCCATCCTGGAGACGCCCAACGCCGTGCACTGGCTGGGCACCGACAACTACGGCAGGGACACCTTCGCAAGGCTCGTATACGGCGCCAGGATCTCGCTGATCATAGGCGTCCTGGCCGTTGCGATAGCGGCTGTCATAGGCATAAGCCTCGGCATGATAGCCGGCTACTTCGGCGGCATAATCGACATGATCATCATGAGGGTGATGGAGGCCATGATGGCTATCCCGGCCCTGATGGTCAACCTGGCTCTTGTCGCGGTAATAGGGAACTCGATAACCGACCTTGCCGTGATACTGGCTGTCACGACGGTGCCTTCGTACGTCAGGATGACGCGCGCCATGACGCTGCGCGTCCGCAACAGCGACTACGTGAAGGCTGCCAAGATGGCCGGCTCGTCGAGCCTTTCCATACTCGTAAGCCACGTGCTTCCGAACGTCATCTCGCACAACATAGTGCAGGTGGTAAGCAACGTAGGCGGCACCATACTTCAGGAGGCGGCGCTGTCCTTCCTGGGTGTAGGAATTTCCATCCCGACCCCGTCCTGGGGCACCATGGTATCCGAAGGCCGCAACTACCTGCTGTTCAACCCGACCATCGCGCTGGTCCCCGGCGTCTGCGTGGCGCTTCTTGTAATAAGCCTCAACCTGCTCGGTGACGGCATCAGAGATGCCATGGATCCGCGGCTTCGGGGCGAGAACTAGGAAGGGGGCCTTAAGATGAGCGAAGAACTACTCAGGATAGAAAACATCGAGACCCGCTTCAGAAACGGCAAGAGCGGCGTAGCCACCGTGCTCGACGGAGTGTCGATCACGCTCAAGAAGGGCGAGATCATAGGCCTTGTAGGCGAGTCCGGTTCGGGCAAGTCGATCACGATGCTGTCCGCGCTGCAGCTGCTGCCGGGCAACGGTTTCGTGGCCGGCGGAAACGTCGTATTGGACGATAACGGCAAGAACCTTCTGGACAACAAGGCCACCAGCCGCGCAATGCGCAAGGTGCGCGGCGGCCGCATAGGCATGATATTCCAGGAGCCAATGACCTCTCTCAACCCCGTCATGACGGTCGGCGACCAGATCGCCGAAGCCTGCATAGAGCATCTCAAGCTCAGCAGGAAAGAGGCTAAGGCCAAGGCCATAGAGATGATGGAGCTCGTGAAGATCCCCGACGCCGCGGCAAGGTACGATGAGTACCCGATGCAGTTCTCGGGCGGCATGCGCCAGAGGATCATGATAGCCATGGTCCTGGCAGCCCAGCCGGACGTGCTGATCGCGGACGAGGCCACCACGGCCCTTGACGTAACCACTCAGGCCATACTCCTTGAGATGATCAAGGAACTGTCGGTCAAGACCGGTATAGCGGTCGTAATAGTGACCCACAACCTCGGCATAGTCGCAAGGTACGCGGAGCGCATTTACGTAATGTACTGCGGCAACATAGTGGAGACCGGTTCGGCCATGGAGATATTCCACGAGTCGCGCCACCCATACACCAGGAGCCTCATCAGGGCCATCCCCAGGCTGGACGACCCGAAGGACAGGATACTGGTCCCCATCGAAGGCCTTCCGCCCATGCCCAAGAACAGGCCGAAGGGATGCAGCTTCGAGCCGAGGTGCAAGTACGCCTGCGATGACTGCGCGGAGCGCGAAAAGCCTCAGCTTACCGAGATCAGCCCGGGACATTCCGTGGCCTGCCACCTCACCGAAGAGCAGCTGAACGAAAAGCAGAAGGAGCTGGACAGCACCGCTTTAGGCTCCAGACCTCCCAAGAACATCAGGGAAGAGGTCTGCCTTGACGTGGAGAACGTCACCAAATCCTTCAGCATCTACAGAGGCATGATGCGCCACAAAGTGGCGGAATTCAACGCCATCGAGGACATAAGCTTCAAGCTGCACCGCGGCGAGACCATAGGCGTGGTCGGAGAATCCGGCTGCGGCAAAACGACGCTTGCAAGGACGCTGATGCGCATGTACACGCCGGACGGAGGCACCATAAAGCTCTTCGACACGGACATCTCGCACCTTTCCGAGAAGGAGATGAGGCCGCATCACAAGAAGATGGCGATGGTCTTCCAGGACCCGTCGTCTTCGCTGGACCCCAGGATGTCCGCGGGGCGCGCTGTGGCGGAGCCTATAATCACCCATAAGATATGCAGCACCAAGGAGGAGCTCTCCGCCAAGGTGGACGACCTGTTCCGCATGGTCGGCCTGGACCCCAACCTCAAGGAGCGCTACCCGCACGAGTTCTCGGGCGGCCAGCGCCAGAGGATAGGCGTGGCAAGGGCTCTGGCTTCGGACCCGGAGATACTGCTGCTCGACGAGCCCATCTCTGCGCTGGATGTGTCCATACAGGCGCAGGTCATCAACCTGCTGGAGGACATCCAGTCCAAGCTGGGTCTTGCATACATATTCATAGCGCACGACCTGTCGGTCGTAAAGCACATCAGTGACAGGGTCATCGTAATGTACCTTGGGCGCATCATGGAGATCGCCACTTCGGACAGTCTTTATGAGACCCCGATACATCCGTACACTCAGGCGCTGCTGTCGGCGGTCCCGATCGCGGACCCGGCGGTCGAGAAGACCAGAGAGTACATCGGCCTTCAGGGCGAAGTGCCGAGCGTCCTCAACAGGCCGAAGGGCTGCCCCTTCAGCAACCGCTGCAAGTACGCCACGGAGCGCTGCCTCGAGGAGATCCCTCAGCCCACGCTCCGCGAAAACGGCCACATAGTCGCCTGCTTCAACAAATAGGCACTTCAGGGACGGTCCTTTTGGTGCCGACGCTGCCGCATGAGTTATGGTACTGTTCACGCCCCCTTAACGTCACCCACCGGAAACAAGCGGCAGTGATATGATTACAAATAGTAACAATGATATCAGGAGGAGCAATATGAACAGGACAGTTAAGATCAGGAATGGAGTGGTGGAAGGGCTGCCGGCGGCGGACCCGAGGATCACCAGCTTCAAGGGGATACCTTATGCGGCTCCTCCGGTGGGAGAGCTGCGCTGGAGGGCTCCGCAGCCCGCGAAGGACTGGGACGGAGTGCTGAAGGCATGGAACTTCGCGCCGCGTTCGGTGCAGAAGAAGCCCGGCCTTGATCCGGACAACGTCTACGCACGCGAGTGGAACATTGATCCGGAGGATCCTCAGTCCGAGGACTCGCTGTACCTCAACGTCTGGACCCCCGCCAGGACCTTCGACGAGAAGCTGCCCGTGTTCATCTGGTTCTACGGCGGCGGCTTTCAGGAAGGCGCCACGAACGAGATGGAGTTCGACGGCGAGCGCCTTGCGCGCCGCGGCATAGTCGTCGTCACGGTAAGCTACAGGCTCAACGCCTTCGGCTTCCTGGCGCACCCCGAGATCACCGCTGAAAACCCGGATGCCCCGACGAATTTCGGCTTCCTGGACCAGCGCTTCTCGATGATATGGGTCAAGGAGAACATAGCCGCGTTCGGCGGAGACCCAAACAACGTAACGATAGGCGGACAGTCCGCGGGCGGCGGCAGCGTGCTTGCCCAGTACACTTCGCCCACCACAAAAGGGCTGTTCGACAGGATAATAGTGGACAGCGGCGTAAGGCAGCTGGTGTACAAGCCGGTAAGACCGCCTTACACGCTCAAGGAGGCTGAAAAGCTCGGAATTAAGCTGTTCGAGGCGCTCGGCGTCAAGACCCTGGCCGAGGCCAGGAAGCTGGATCCCTTCGTGATCCGCGACAAAGTCCAGGAACTGAAGCTCTTCATCGGCCCCGTGGAGGACGGAGTCTTCACCATAGGCAACCACCACGAGATGCTGATGAACAACAAGTGCGACATAAAGCCCATGCTCGTGGGCCACACCGCTACGGAATTCCCCGGCATGCCGGAGGTAAAGACGCTCGCGGAATTCAGGGAATACGCTAAGGCCGAGTTCGGCGAAGACGCGGAGGAGTTCCTCAGGATCACCGAGTCGAAGACCGGCTCGCTGCTCGAGACAAAGAGCAAGGCGAAGGTCACGGAGCTGGAGTTCACCTGCAGGCTCTTCGGCGAGATGAAGACCGCCACCGGCGAGAAGACCCCGATGTACTACTGGTGCTTCGGGCCGGACATCCCCGGCTGGGACGATCCCAAGTGCTTCCACTCCAGCGACCTGTGGTTCTTCTTCGAGACTCTGGCCAAGTGCTGGAGGCCGTTCAAAGGCTATCACTACGATCTGGCACGCCAGATGTGCAACTACTGGGCGAACTTCATCAAGACCGGCGATCCCAACGGCCGCGACGCCGACGGCAGGCCCATGCCGCAGTGGGATCCTTACACTGCGGAAGACCCCTGCCGCATGTACTTCGGACGCAAGATCTTCGCGGACCGCGAAGCCCCGTCCGAACTCATGCAGTTCCTCCTCCGCCACGAGATGAAGAAGCGCGGCTGCTGATCAGCACGGCACCTTAGGGACGGTCCTTTTGGTGCCGAAGATTCTTCGCTTCGCTCAGAATGACAATGCGGCACCGGGAGAACCGTCCCTGATGGTGCGGAGGAGAGATGATGGAGAGGGAGTTCAAAACGGAAGAGCTTCTGGGGGCGTCGTTTGACTGCGGGTGCGGAAGGACCCATTCGACGCGCTTTTCGAGGATGATAATGGAAGACGGGGCTGTAGAAAAGCTTCCCGGGCTTTTAAAGGAGCTCGGCTGCAGCAGGCCCTACGTCATCTGCGACACGAACACCTATGAGGCGTGCGGCGCGGAGGTGTTTCGCGTGCTCGAAAAGGCCGGCGTCGCTTTCGACAGCGTCATCCTCAAAAGCCCCGAAGACGGGGATATTCCGGCCGACGAGCTCTCGCTGGGGCGGGTCTGCATGGCCTTCCCCAAAGACTGCGACATGGTCGTGTCCGTCGGGGCAGGCACCATCAACGACCTCGGCCGCTACCTTTCGTATATCGCTGGGCGCGATTTCGTCCTGGTCCTCACTTCGCCCTCAATGGACGGAGCGGTCAGCGGCGTGGCGTGCCTCATACAGAATCAGCTGAAGATCACGTTCCCCGCGCACGCGCCTTTGGCGCTCGTCGCGGACCTTGGGATGATGTCCCGCTCGCCCATGAAGATGCTTTCGGCGGGCGTGGGCGACATACTCGGGAAATACAACTGCCTTACAGACTGGAGGCTCTCCGCCATGGTCAACGGCGAGTACTTCTGCCCCACGATAGAAGGCATCATGCGCAGCGCCATCGACAAGACCATGGAAGCCGCAGGCAAGCTCAGCCAGCGGCGCGAAGAGGACATCAAGACCCTCACCGAAGGCCTGGTGCTTTCGGGCATCGCCATGGACTTTGCCGGCAATTCGAGGCCGGCGTCCGGGGCGGAGCACCATATCTCGCACTATTTCGAAATGCAGTTCCTCTTCGATGGCATCCCGGCAGTGCTGCACGGTACCAAGGTCGGCATAGGTACGGTGATGATGCTGCGGCTTTACAACGAGCTGGCAAAGATGGAAAGGCCGGACTTCGCGGCGCTGAAGGCGGACGCGGCGGCAAAGGCCGCAGCCGGGCCCTACGAAGAAAGCCCGCAGTTTGCCGCCTGGAAGGCTGAAATGGAGCGCGCCTACAGGGGTGCTGCCCCCATGGTCACAGCCCTGGAGCGCAAAGCGCAGAAGAATGCCCCTGCAAGGCTCCTAAAACGCCTTGAGAGCATCGAAAAACACTGGGACGATATAGTTTGCCTCGCGGCGCAAACCCCCGCCAGCGGGGCGATCAGAGGCATTCTCGAAGGCCTCGGCGCTCCGGTCAGACCGGACCAGGTGGG
The DNA here is from genome assembly GCA_947302945.1 of uncultured Bacillota bacterium. Classification (GTDB taxonomy): domain Bacteria; phylum Bacillota; class Clostridia; order Peptostreptococcales; family Anaerovoracaceae; genus RUG13409. The sequence goes on along the minus strand of CAMYWZ010000001.1, from coordinate 5,496 downwards.
CGTGTGCCGGCAGTACGTGGCGGACGGCATACTGTATGCCAAGGAACTCAGGGACCGCTACACCATCCTCCAGCTCCTCTGGGACATAGGCCGCCTTGCGGACATGAAAGAACTCCTTTTAAAGGAATTTGCGGAATAAAGGACTTTGTGATATAATTATCAGGATATGATTTATACGCCCGAAGGGGACCAAATGATTCAGCTCATAGACGACCTTACAATTGGAAAGCTCTTAAGAGACACCGCGGCAAAGTACCCGGACCGCCCTGCGATAAAGACCAGGGAGAAGCTCTGGACCTACAGGCAGCTGGATGAAGCCGTCGACCTGATGGCCCGCCGCCTTCTTGCCATAGGCGTAAAGCACGGGGATCACGTCGGTGTCCTCTGCGAGACGGAGCCCGTCACGATAATCCTTTTCTACGCGCTGGCAAGGGTCGGCGCCATCAACATACTTTTCAACACCTCGCTCAAGGCGGACGAGCTGGCGTCCCTCGTGGACCGCAGCGACACCCGCATCCTTATAATCGGCGACGGCTACAAGACCGTCATTTTCCCCGAGGAAGCCCGCGAGATACTTCCCATGTGCAAAACACTTGAGAAGGTCTGGTTCGCAGGCCGCAACAACTCCTTCGGCTTCGACAAGCTTGCTGATGCGGAGCCTGCTTCCGAAAAGGAACTTGCTGACGCGGAGGCAAAGGTCAGCCCGCAGGACACCGGCCAGATACTCTTCACGAGCGGCACCACCAGTGTGCCCAAGATGGTCATGGGCAGCCAGTACTCAAGGGCCAACTGCGGCCGCATGCAGGCCAAGGATCTGGGCGCCACGAAAGACGACGTATTCCTTGCGGCGCTCCCCACTTTCCACTGCTTCAGCCTGTCCGTAAACGTCATGGCCTCCTGCGCGGTCGGCGCCTGCCTGGTGCTTCCCGCCTCCAGAAAGACCATGGTCCTTCTGTCCGCCATCAGCGAATGCAAGGTAACAGTCCTCAGCTGCGTTCCCACCTTGTTCTTCGCAATGATGAGCCGCGCAGACTTCGCGAACTGGGACGTTTCTTCGGTCAGAGCAGGCTTCATAGGCGGAAGCCCGTGCACTCCCGCGCAGTTTGCGTCCGTGGAGAAGGCTTTCGGTATGACGCTGCTCTCAAGCCTCGGACAGACGGAAGCTACCGCCGGTCTTACCACCTCGAACCTCTCCGATCCTCTGGAGCTTCGCGCAGAAACTCTCGGCCATATGATGGATTTCCTCGAGGGCAAGATCACCGATATCCGCACAGGCAAGGACCTTCCGACCGGCAAAGTCGGCGAGATCTGCGTCCGCGGCTACGTCGTCATGCAGGGCTATTACAAGATGCCTGAAGAGACAGCAAAGGCCATAGACAAGGACGGCTGGCTGCACACCGGCGACATGGGATGGTTCGGCGAAGACGGTTACCTGCGCCTTACCGGCCGCATCAAGGACCTCATCATACGCGGGGGCGAAAACATCAGCCCCGCCGAGATCGAAAACGCCGCGCTTGAAGACCCGCAGATCGCGGACTGCCGCGCCATAGGCATCCCCGACGAACACTACGGTGAAGAGATTTGTCTCTGCGTCATCCTTCGCCGCGACAGCATGCGCAACGCTCTGGAGATCAAAGAAGAGCTTGAGAAAAAGCTTGCCGCGTTCAAGGTGCCCAAATACATACTCTTCATGCAGAGCTTCCCCAAGAATCCGACGGGTAAGATAATCACAAAAGAACTCAAAGCCGCTGCCATCAGCAAGCTGCACCTGAACGTTTAGGTGCTGGCGCCGCTGCTGCCTTTCGGAACATGCTCATCAAAACTTCTTACAGCAGGATACTGATACCGCTTTGCCTCATCTGCCTCGTGCTTTTGGGCCTTCTTTGCGCGTGCAGCAAAGTGCCGGAAAACAACGCCGCGGCTGAAGAGCCCATCCCCGAAGACTTCGAGCCCAGGAGCGGTTTCTCGGAAGACACGGGCAAGGACGACAGCGCTTCCTACTGGACGGATCTTCTGTCGAAGCTTTCAGTCGAAGAGAAGGTAGGGCAGCTCTTCATAGTTCGCCCCGACCAGCTCGACATGAGCATAGACCCCAATTATTCCTCCGGCAGCGCAACGGTACAGTACGTTACGGATGCCATGGCGCAGGTGCTCAGGGACTATCATCTCGGCGGCGTCATCGTTTTCGCCGGCAATATCAAGAATCCCGGCCAGCTGCAGGAGATGACGGCTGCGATCAACGCCGGCAGCCGGGTGCTGCCCTTCATTTCGGTGGACGAGGAGGGCGGTACGGTCGCGCGCATCGGGAGCGGCAGGTCAAAGGGCTTCGACGTCCCGCGCTATTACAGCGCGGCTTCGGAGGCTTCCTCCGGCGGCGAAGGCGGCGTCTACAACATGGGGCTGAACATCGGCTCCTACCTGAAAGCCTACGGATTCAATCTGGATTTCGCCCCGGTGGCAGACGTCAACACCAATCCGAGAAACAGGGTCATAGGCAACCGCGCCTTCAGCAGCGACCCTTATACCGCGTCTGTCATGGTCACGGCTTTCATAAACGGTCTCCATGCGAACGGCGTGCTCTCCACCATCAAGCATTTTCCGGGCCACGGCGACACGACGAGCGACACCCATACCGGATACGTAGCGGTCTACAAGACCTGGGAGGAGCTTCAGGGAGCCGAGCTGATACCGTTCAAAGACAACTTCGATAAGACCGATCTGGTGATGGTAGCGCACATTACGCTTCCGAACATCACATCGGACGGCCTGCCGGCCTCGCTTTCGGGCGAGCTCATCACCGGGAGGCTGCGCGGCGAGCTCGGGTATAACGGCCTCGTAGTCACAGACGCCCTTGCCATGGGCGCCATTGCCAAGAACTACAGCGCCTCCGACACCGCGCTGCTGGCCTTCAAAGCCGGCTGCGACATCCTCCTCGACCCGGGCAATCTCCCCGAAGCCTATTCCGCCATCCTGGGCGCAGTAAACTCCGGCGACATCCCCATGGAACGCCTCGACGAGAGCGTCCTCCGCATCCTCAGAGCCAAATCGACACTCACCGCCGGCTCCGTCATCCGATGGTAGAACATAATATCGCACGAAAAAAACAGCCGCCCGAAAGCGGCTGTTCTTATTATTCTTATCAGCCTTCCCCTTCAGGGGAAGGTGGTCCGCAGGACCGGATGAGGCATCACGCAGCGGCCCTTCAGGGGAAGGTGGTCCGCAGGACCGGATGAGGCATCACTTTTTGACTACTTTTGACAGCACCTTTGCCAGTATCCCGCCGATGATCCCGACTGTGACCGCCTCGATGAGGCCTTGGACGCCTACGAGCGCGACTACCCAGGCTATCGGGTTGAGCGCGCCCTTTGCTGCCACGGAATTCTGAACGATCTCAGTGTTGTAGAACACGAGGATTATGTATCCCATGAAGAATATGGTGTTGAGCAGCGGCGCGGAAACAGCTCCGACAAAGTAGCTCCAGGTCTTTTCGTCGCGGTCGAGCCTGCCGAAGAGCCTGAAGATGAGGCCGCAGCATACGCCCATGAGGATACGCATACCGACACACAGGATTATGGTGCTTACGGGACTGTTCTGGAAAAAGAACGATGTCATTCCTCCCGCGCCGGATATTGCGTCCCAGAGACTGAAAAGACCGAATACTCCGCCGAGTATGCCTCCTGTAAGGGGGCCCATGAGCATGGCGCCGATGGCTATCGGCAGTGTCAGAAAGCTCATGTTGAGCGGTCCGATCGGTACTCTGCCGAGCCCGAGCAGTCTCATTACTACCTGGATAGCTATGAGCAGAGCGAGCTGCGCAAGGGTCTTGGTGTCAAGCCCCCGCTTTTTTGTGTTTTCCATTATTAAATTCCTCCTTATTACCTCTCCCCCGGAGGGGATGCTGTATAGTCGATTTTAATGGGTCTACCAGCTGAGCACGACGCTTCCGCTCGAAGCATCGGCGCAGCATATGAATGAGTGGCCGACAGCCAGTTCCAGAGGTAGGCCGTCGGGCTTGTACAAAAACAGTCCGTCATCTGTACGGCTCCAGATGATATCCATCATCTTTCCCTCGCAGGCGTATTTTCCGTAGCCGCCGCTCATGTCGGCAAGAAGCGTGGTGTCGTACGAGTACTCTCTCCAGTAGTTCGTGAAGAACACGAGGGCGTTCTTTACGGCCAGCTGCTGTCCGGTGTTGCCGTCAGTCATGGGGCGGTCGTATTCGGTCATCAGGTACATCTTGCTTTCCGGGTCGTAGCGGAACTGGGTGCGCTTCGAGGAGTTCATGTATACCGTGAACTCCGGGGCGTCTATGCCCCACTGAGTCTGGACTACTGTCGTGAACTGCAGCGAGCACTGATACCCTTCGTTGTGGTTATAGCGCATGCCGTTGCTTTCCATGAAGTACTGGATGTTCGGACCTGTGGTGAAAAGCGTATGCTCTATGGCGTAGCCGGAATTCAGCCTGGCTTGGTCTCTGTAGAACGTGGGTTCGCCGTGCACCAGGGCGTTGATGTGGCCGACTCCTCTCCTGTTTATGGCGTTGTTGGCAGTTTCGCTTCCGCCGGCGTGGACCAGCACTGCGTCGAAGGCGAGGGCCCAGTCAAGATAGTAAGGTCTGGCGCTGCGTATGCTTCCGATGGCTCCCTGGGACGCTATGTCCTGATAGATCGTAATGAAGCGGGTGATGTTGCCTTCGGCGTTCATCTCGAAGACCAGCTCAGCCTGAGAGATGCCGTGCTGCGGGATGGCCTGGTAGATGTTGTTGTTCATGAAGCCCACGGGGCGCATGTACGAAACGTCATGATCGACGAGCTGGCCAGAGAGCGGGTTTATGAACTTGTCGCCGGGGAAGGGGGCCGTTTCATCGACTGTGCCCTCTTTACCGGACTTGCTTAAGACTATCCTGTTGAGCTGATGGCCTGCGTTCGGCATGACTGTCTCGCAGCCTGTCAGCAGCATGCAGAGCATGACTGCGGTAAGTATCAGCGCTGTAACTCTTTTCATTAGGATCCTCCGAAACCGCGGCTGTTGTTTTTGCGCCGCGTTTATCGTAACAACATATTATAACCCTCCCTCGCGGAAATGACAATAGGGGGACGGTTCTTAACTGACATTTTGGCACCATCAGGGACGGTTCTCCCGGTGCCGCACCGGGAGAACCGTCCCTGATGGTGCCGACTTGAGAATCGTTCCCGAAGTTCACACAGGGTGTTCACAAAGATCACATATTCGTATCGGATGAACTACACATTCGGGCGTTATCATATGCTTGCAAAGAACAAAAGAGCAAGTGCAATTCTTCATAACAACCTCCTACAAAACAAATGAATGATAATGCGGAAAAGCAGCAGGCCTGAGCAACCTGCTGTTTTTTTTACCCTCCAAAACTTTGTTTAATAATTTATATAAATCGCTTGACAAATTATACAAACGCGCTACAATAATAAGCGATGAACGAATAACCAAAAAGCCTTCCCCCTTGGGGGAGGGTGTCTG